>JAQYWN010000176.1 GCA_029379265.1 Rhizonema sp. NSF051 | reverse complement strand
TGGTGAATTCTCATCAATTATTAACAATTAATCACCAACGATCAAGTTAAGTGATTATCCGGACTTGAGCTAACGTATATGGCTTTATAAATTGTAGTTATGAGTAATATATGTACTTAAAAACCAGAACACTTGGGTAGAATGCACTCTGGTCTTTTGTTGTAGTATTTTATACGATAGTGAAGCAGCAAATAATTTACCTTGAAAGTAGGTTCAAATGGTGGGGCATGAACAAATTTGAATCTGTTACTTCGGCATACCGTCAACAAACTCTTTAAAATTATCAATTGATTCATGACAAGTTAAGGAAATAAAGTATTTGTCAAAGGTAGACGAAAAGGATAGAAATCAAGGACTTTCGGTTGTATCCATCAACACTGGTATATATTATACAGTTATTAACACTCTTGCGTTGCATCTTTAGCAATTCCCAATGCCTTATAGCTTTTCGTTAACTCCTCCCAAAGAGCCTGAATTTGCTCGTAGGACTGTTGGGGAGAAAGTTTGCCCCTAGTCTCTAGATTGCAGATATAACCAACACGTTGAGAAAATTCTTGCATATTAGCATTGAAGACAAGGTTTTCTGGGTTGAATTTACCTTGGTATTGATAGCGCTGGTAAAGAAAGTTATTTTTTTCTACTTGATTGCGGTCAGCCATGACAAACTCCTCTATTCGATAATTTTAAGTTTTCTTGTTACTTTCACTTTATCCAGCAACAATAATAAAAGCAAATATTCTTCTTTATCTATTTAATAAAAAAAAGTTATCAAATGTTTTGATGCGCGGGAGTGAATCAATGTTGAGGGTAGAAGTTGGGGTGTATGGAGAGAAGTGCGTTGCGTCCGCCTTTCCCACACCTAGGCGCGATTGACGTTATCAGAGGCTACGCCAACCACTTATGACTTCGCAGTACCATTTCAGGAAAGCTATTTCAAACTGTGATGGAGCTGCGATGATGCCTGTACGTCGAACCTTATTGAATTCTGATGTCCAACTTTCTTATTTAGAGTGGAACCAGGGTCAAGAACCATTACTACTGTTACACGGCTTGGGCGACCACGCCTTGGTTTGGTCTAGCTTGGGAAATGACTTGGCTTCCCATTACCACATAGTTGCGCCAGATATGCGAGGTCATGGTGAAAGCAGCAAGCCAGACAGGGATTATACGTTTGAGAGTGCGATCGCTGACTTAGAAGCACTGATGGATAGCTTGGGATGGTCGAGTGCTCATGTCGTTGCTCATTCTTGGACAGGCAAATTAGCAGCCATCTGGGCAAAGCAAAATCCACAACGATTGCTGAGTATGATTCTAGTAGATCCAATATTCATCTGGAGTCTGCCCAGTTTTTTCAAAGTCACATTTCCTATTTTTTATCGCGTTTTACCTTTCCTCAAAGGTATGGGTCCGTTTGCCAATTACGAGGAAGCTGAAAAACAAGCACGTCAGTTAAACCAATATCAGGGATGGAGTGACTTACAGCAGCAAGTATTTCATGCAGGAATCGAACAAAACGGAAATGGTTATTGGGGTAGCAAGTTTACGGTTTCAGCCCGTAATGGGATTTTTGCAGAAGTCATGCGAGTTCCTGGCTTGACCGTTCCAATTGACACTCCTACCCTCTTCGTACAGCCAGAAAAAGGTGTTAATCGTAAAGAGTGGCAATTAAAGCCGTACAAAACTTATCTAAAAAACTTACGAATATGCCAAGTTCCAGGTAATCATTGGCCTTTTTTGACGCAGCCATTTGTCTTTAACCAAACTGTGAGAAATTTTTTGCTCTTACCCAGATAAAAGATCTGCTCATGCTGCTTCCATAAGCTTATCTTGCGAGACTCTATCGCAAAACTTTGTGCTATTCCAAATCCGAAAAAATGCTGAGCTACTCTATTCGATTATTACTACACTATCTGAAATACTATTCTGTCCCTCTTCCAGCCTAAAACATACCTTCATTCAGCAACGCCGAACTAGTTATACAAACACAGGTAAAAAAGATGACACTATTTAAAACTTGCAACAGTGCTAATTAATTTCTGTTGAACCTGAAATCACGGTTTCACAAGTATTTCAGGCGACGTGAATATAAAATTAATTTTGTACAGGTACTTATCTTGGTCGTCTTGTAAGTTGTCTGTCATAAATGCACTTCCTGTATGCCGGATTGTCCTCTATTGTGTACCAGAATATCTGGTATACAGAGGAGTATCAATTCGGATTTTTAGGTAAAGATTTTGTATCGGCTCAATAAGTTGGGGTAGTAGAAAAAAATTAGAAGACAACGCGGTCAAGATTATTAATACTGACTTACGCCAACGCAAGAGACATCAAGGTCAGGCAAGGGCGCACATCCGTATCGCCCAATCCAAATCCACATATCCCTACGCTCCCATTCCAGAATACCGCTTCAACCCCCGTCGCCACAGCCAGCGATTTATACCTAAAATCAACAATATCCAACCTACCATTGACACAAATCCCCGCGTGACATCGACAGGTAACCCCACTAAGAGACTTGCAGGAAAATTAAGCAAGTAAGGAAAAGGCGTCCAAAGCGCCGCAACCCTTACAGGTTCGGGAAAAACTGTCAAGGGTGCAATAAAACCAGACAAAAATAAGTAGAACAGAAACCAGATATTTTCTAAAGCGCTAGCTCGTTCTGTCCAAAAGGCAAACATCGCTAAGGTGTACTGAATGAGAAAGCGCAGGGCAAACGCCAGTACTATCGCCAAAAAAAATAGTAACAAATTACCCAAACTCGGTAGCCAAAGCGCCTGAGGATAAAGTATAAAAAATAACCCTATTAACAAGAATACAAACGGTGTTCGAGCAGCTCTTTCAGAAACATGAGACGCAATGTGATGCCATACTGGGTCAAGGGGTTGTAACAACCGAGGTGAAAGCTTTCCTTCCACTACTTCCCTTTCAAATTCAAAAATTACCCAGACAACTGTAATTTGCCTGACAATGAAAACGGCAAGAAAGTAACGGGCAAAATCTACGGCAGGCAAACCAAACTGTCCACCTTGCGCCGCCTGTGTCCAAACGCCCATCATAATAATCGGCAAAGATCCAGACAAAACCCATAAAATTAACTCAGCTCGATACTCAACCATATAGGCGTAGTAAACGGAAAGCATTGTTAAAGCTTTTTTGAAAATGTGTTGCATCTGTTTGTTAAAAAGAACTACTCACTACTTCAGGGGCGGGTTTGACATGATTGTTCGTTTTTAATGACAAGTTACTAGATGAAACCCGCCCCTACTAACAATTAACTATTAACTACCCCTGCCTGAAAAACTCGCCCAATGACTTCTTCCACGGGTGCTTCGGTTACTGTTAAATCAATAACTTCTAAATCAGCTAGAATTCGCGCCACGGTGCGGGTCAGGTCTTCTCGCTGTACCATAAAACAAACCGATCGCCCATCTATATGTCGCAGATCGCCGTAAAACATGAGTTTCTCTCTGGGGACAGGTTGCGCTAGTTCTAAATAAATTTCCCGGTAAGGTGCAAATTGATCTAGTAATTTATTCAAGCTTCCATCATAGATTAACTGCCCTTGGTGAATGAGCAGCACCCGTTGACACAAAGCTGTAATATCTGCCATGTAATGGCTGGTTAACAGCACCGTCGCCTGATAGCGCTGATTGTACTCCCGCAAGAAATCACGCACCCCTACTTGAGCATTGACATCTAATCCCAAAGTTGGTTCATCCAGAAACAGCACTTGAGGACGGTGTAAAAGTGCGGCTAACAGTTCCGCCTTCATTCGCTCACCCAAAGACAGTTTTCGCACTGCTTGGGTAAGTTTGCCTGACAATGAAAGCATTTCAGTTAGTTCCCCTACCCGCTGTTGAAACTCTCTGTCAGAAATGTTGTAAACAGCCGCGTTGATTTTCAAAGAATCTATTGCAGGCAGATCCCAAATCAATTGCTGCTTTTGCCCCATCACTAAGGTAATTTTTTGCAAAAATGCTTCTTGGCGACGGAATGGAACAGATCCTGCGACTCTAACTTGTCCTTGAGAAGGATGAACTAACCCCGTGAGCATTTTGAGTGTTGTGGTTTTACCAGCACCATTCGGTCCCAAAAACCCCACCACTTCCCCCGGTGAAATTTCAAAGGAAATATCTTGAACTGCTTTAATTTCACGATATTCTCGGCGGAAAAAGTGGGATATAGTCCCGACAATGCCCGGTTCTTTGACGGCGACAGGATAAAATTTACTCAGATTTTCAGCCAAAATAATCGGCATAGATTTTATTTTCGGTAATGCACAACCAAAAATTCCATATTTCTTAGCGTAAATGGCCTGAGCGCAAAATACTAATAATCAACCACAGACTTAATAGACTTGCAGTAGCAAATAGCACATTGGCAATCAAAGAGAGTTGAGATGTCTGTGCATTGCTAGAGATCAGCGCCGCACCCATAATCAGCGAACCCACCAAAATGCTAAAAGAAAGACGATTGGCAGAATCATCTAACGTGCGGCGCAAACCATCTAAACCGCGAATCGATAAATTCCACTGTAAGGTTTCTGAGGTAATGCGCTCTAGGAATAACTCAATCTGCCGGGGAGATTGTAAAGACAAACTTTTGAGATCTAGTGCTGTTCTGAGAAGCGATCGCACGGGACTAGCCCCAAACAATTGTCGGCGAAACAAGTCTGTAAGCAACGGCTGAGCTTCTTCGATAAAGTTGATTTCTGGGTTAAATCCTCGCGCCACTCCTTCCAAATTAGCTAAGGTTTTGGCATACAAACCCATATTACTAGGCAAGCGAATTTTATTATTGCGGGTAATTTGTAGAACTTCGTAAATAATCATACTAAAATTTATTTGCGATAAATTCAAGTTATGATACTTTTTCAGCATTCGGTCATAATCACTTTCCAAACGAGACAAATTGATTGGTTGAGGGGAATCGGATATTTGTAAGGTTAATTGAGCGCACCGTTGAGAATCTAGATCGACAATTGCCAACAACATTTCTGTCAATACCTGTTGCGTGCGGGGATCGAGTCGTCCCACCATACCACAGTCTAAAAGGGCAATACGACCATCTTTGAGATAAAACAAATTTCCAGGATGGGGATCAGCGTGGAAAAAGCCATCTATGTAGAGTTGTTGAAAGAAAACGCGAAACAGAAGCGAAGTAATTGCTTTACGTTCTTCTACAGGGTCTTTGCCGTTTTTGTTAGCAATGAGATTTGCCGATAGTAAGGGAACTCCATCCAGCCACTCCATCACCAATAATTTGAGTGTTGTCAAATCCCAGTAAATTTCAGCAACGACTATTTTTGAGGGGTCGTACCAGTTACTTTGAGATAAATTTTTCCGTAATTGGTCGGTAAAATCGGCTTCTCGGATGAAATCTAACTCAGCTTCCAGCGCTTTGGTAAATTCTTCAGCTGTAGATTTTATTTCGTAATTTTGCCCAAATTCAGTCCTCGCAACCAAATCGGCAATCCCTTGAATCAAGGCAATGTCTTGGGCAATCGTGAGATCGATTCCCGGACGTTGCACTTTTAAAGCGACTTCCCGACCATCTGCAAGTGTTGCTCTGTGTGTTTGGGCGATCGATCCTGCGGCAACTGGAATCGGATTAATTGTCGTGAAAGTTTCTTCTAAAGGGCATTTCAGTTGTTGGCGGATGACGATTTCTATTGCAGACCAAGGAACTGCGGGTACTTCGTCTTGCAGCGTTGATAGTTCATCAATATATGCTGCGTTCAACAGATCCGGACGGGTCGAAAGCAGCTGACCGAGTTTGACGTACACTGGTCCCAAATCCACCAAAATGTTTTTTAAAACAGCAGGTGTAGGTAGCTGGGGTTCATCGGCTTTACCAAGGGTAATCAGCCGTCGCATATAGTCCCAACCATTGCGAAGCAGTACTTCAATAATTTCTCTTTGACGGGGAACAGTTTGGGTTAAGAACATGCGTATGAGGAAGTGGGGAGTGGGGAGTGGGAAGTGAGGGAACAGGGAGGGGAGTGAGGGAGAGAGTCGGGGAAAATCACCGGGTAACCCCTTCTTCCCCATCGTCTTGATCTTCCTTACTCCTGTACGGGCGGGTTTTACATGCGGGTCGGATGTACCCAGATGTTATCTATAATTAAACCCTCTCCTACTCACTCCCTATTATCCAGGTTATACTTGAAGAAGAACGTTTCCTGCTTCTGCCCAGAGTTTAGGATTTACAGTAGATTGGTAAATCTGGCATCACCTTGTAAGGTTTTGAGAATCTGCTTGATTTCTTGGGTCCGGTCTTTTTTGACAACGAGGGTGACGTTGCGATCGCGCACGATCACCACATCCTCTAACCCAATAGTAACAATGACATCCTCTGGATTTGTGGCATAAACAATTGCACCCTGAGTGTCTAATCCAACGTGGGTGGCCATTTCTACATTTGGATGATCTTCTTTTTTTAGTAAACGCTCGATCGCATTCCAATCTCCTAAATCATCCCAACCAAAGTCCACGGGTAAGACGTATGCCAAGTTGGTCTTTTCCATCAAGGCATAGTCTATACTCTTTTTCGGTAGGTCTGGGTAGATGTCTGGACCGTGTTTCTCGAGCGGTTCGATGATTTCCCTTGCGTAGATATGCAGTTCCTTCAGAACGACGCCTGCCCTAAAAATAAACATCCCACTATTCCAGCTAAAGCGTCCTGTAGATAGAAAAGTTTCTGCTGTTTGACGGTCGGGCTTTTCGGTAAAACGGTTGACGTGATAAGCATGGATGTCATCAAAGCTACTAATCTTTTCGCCCTGTTCTATGTAACCATAACCAGTTGACGGAAAAGTAGGCTTGATGCCTAATGTAACAATTGCTGCAGTGCTGGCTGCCAGTTCCGTGGCAACATTTAGTGTGTTTATAAATGCTTCTTGGTCACCAATCCAGTGATCCGCCGGAAAGAAGCCAATCACAGCGTCTTCTCCGTAACGTTTTTTGATTTCCAAGCTTGTCCAGGCAACTGCTGCTGCAGTATCCCTTCCCTGTGACTCTACTAGTAAGTTGGTAGATGGCAATTCGGGCAGTTGTTCTCGAACACCCTGAGCTATTGAGGAGGAAGTGATGACCCACAAATTTTCCCAACCGCCAGCAAGCGAAAGCAGTCTGTCAGCAGTTGATTGTAGAAGACTTCTGTTGCTACCATCGAGACTTAAAAATTGCTTTGGTCGTTCTAAGCGACTTAAAGGCCAAAAACGCTCACCTTTACCGCCGGCTAGAATTACAGGGAACAAGGAGCTAATCATGTTGTCATAAGAACTTACTGAGGAACACTACAAGTGTACTGTGACCTTTTCCACTAGTAATATTTTCAGCTTCGATTAACATAGCCTTTAGGTAGTGGTTGAGTGGGGAGAGAGTAGTGGTAAAACAAGTAGCTCGCAGCAAGGATAGTCAAGGTAAGTTTGAAAAAGCACAACGGTTGCCAAATCAAGTGATGCCACAGCCAACGAATGAAACTCGTAACTCCGTAGAATCTACGAGTTCCATTCCCAGCCAGCTTTACCACAGGCTTGGGTTGACCATGCCTCGATGGTTATTTTGGATACTCACAGTTTTTGTGGGGATGACTTTAACGGGATTGCTGATATCAAGCTTGGCGCTGTGGACTCCGCTTTGGAGTGATATTGACAGAACAGATGAAGACTTGGGTACTGGTGCGAAAGATACACAGAAAACACCATTGCCAGGGGATCTGTGGAGCAATATCTCCCAATATCGCCTCACACGACCAATGAATATTTTAGTTTTGGGGATTGCACCAGTTCCAGGCAGTGTTGATGGTTCACCGGAAAGTTTTGCCGGTCACAGCGCTACTATGCTGCTGGTACGATTCAACCCCAGCAACAAATCAATCCGTGTGCTTTCAATTCCTCAAGATACCATGACAGCAATTCCAGAAAAGGGATTAAATAAGGTATCTGATGCTAATGTCCAAGGTGGTCAAGTCTTGGCGGCGCGGGTTGTCAGCCGGACTTTAAATAATGCACCAATTGACCGTTACATTCGCATCACGACAAGTGGCTTGCGCCAGTTAGTAGACCAGTTGGGAGGAGTTGAAGTCTTTGTTCCCCAACCAATGGTACATAAAGACGATGCTAAAGGGCTTTCGGTTAATTTAGTCAAGGGCTGGCAAACCCTGAATGGCGAACAAGCAGAAGAGTTTACTCGGTACCGTGATCCTGGTATGGGGGATTTACTAAGAGTGCAGAGACAGCAAGCTCTGCTAATCGGGTTGCGCGATCGCCTCAGTAGTCCTACTGTTATCACCAAGTTGCCTCAAATAGTTCGGATGACTCGCAAATACTTTGACACTAATTTAAAGTTAGAAGAAATCATGGCGCTGGTCAACCTTTCCCTCAACGCAGGGGAAGATAATATGCAAATGACCTTGTTACCCGGTACTTTTAGCCGTTTCAGTCTTGACCCCAATAGCTATTGGCTGAATCTAACCGGACAAACAGGCTTGTTGAATGATTATGCTGGAGTGACAATGGCTGGTTTGAAGCCAGATGCGCGATCGCTCCCCACCCTCAGAATAGCGATTCAAAATGCTTCCGGGCAACCTCAGCAAACTCAAAAAGTTATCAACTATCTTAAACAAAAAGGCTTTACCCAGGTTTACGAAGTGTCAGCCTGGCCCGATCCCCAAAAAGAAACTCAGATTATCGTTCAAAAAGGCAACCAACAAACTGGACTTGGACTCCAACAAGTCTTGGGCTTGGGCCACATTCAGGTATCCGCAACTGGTGATTTAGAATCCGATTTGACAATCCAAGTAGGTAAAGATTGGAATAAATAGTGGTTAGTAGGGGCGGGTTTCATCTAATAACTTGTCAGTAAAAACGAACAATCCTTTCAAACCCGCCCCTACTTTTTGACAAATAACAATCAACAATTAACAATTAACAACTGATGACCAACCACCAACAACTTTGTTATGAAAAAAATTTTACTTCGCCTTTTTAGTTTAATTGTGACTTTGTGCCTTGCCTTTTTATGGATAATGCTGAATCCCCATCCGGCTGTGGCACAAACAAAGACTATAAATTATAGCAATGCTCATTTAGAAAATCGAGATTTTTCGCACACTGATTTGACAGGTGCTACTTTTGTAGCCGCAGAAATGCGGGGGGCTAATTTTCAAGGGGCTGATTTAACCAATGCAATTCTTACCAAGGGAGTTTTACTCAAAGCAAATTTGGAAGGAGCTAACTTGACAGGTGCTTTGGTTGATCGCGTCACTATGGATAGTGCTAATCTAAAAAATGCGATATTTCTTGAAGCCGTTATGACACGTAGCCGCTTCTTCGATGCGGTTATTACTGGTGCTGATTTTACTGACGCTTTGATCGACCGCTATCAAGTAGCAATCATGTGTGAGAAAGCTGACGGGATCAATCCCGTGACAGGTGTTTCTACGCGTGATAGTTTGGGATGTAGATAGTTGTTAATAAAACAACTACTAAGTATGGGCGGGTTTGACAAGATTGTTCGTTTTTAGTGACAAGTTACTAGATAAAACCCGCCCCTACTACCAACAAAACATATTTTGTCAAAAATACCCTGACAGATGGCTAAATTTCAGGTTAAATATTCACAGATGATCAGCGCTGTCAGTCAAGTGGTCGGGGATTATTCGTGACAAAACAACAAGCCTCTCGTTCTATTGCTAAGATTGCGGGCATTGTCGCCGCTGCTACTTTAATTAGTAAAGTTTTCGGTCTGGTGCGGAACCAAGTCGTGGCAGCCGCTTTCGGTTTGGGACCAGCTGCTGATGCTTTTACCTACGCCTACACGATTCCAGGTTTTTTGCTGATACTGTTAGGCGGCATTAACGGACCATTTTACAGTGCGATCGTCAGTGTCTTAGCCAAGCGCAGGCAAGAGGAAGCAGCTCCTTTGGTTGAAACAATTACAACGCTCATCGGTGGTATACTGCTTATCGTTACCATTTTTTTGGTGATTTTTGCGCCTGAGTTGATTGACTTGTTTGCACCAGGTTTAAAACTTGCTCACAAAGAGTTGGTAAGGGCGATCGCGATTCAACAACTCCAAATTATGGCACCAATGGCAGTCTTCGCAGGACTCATTGGCATTGGTTTTGGAGTTCTTAACGCTGCAAATCAATTCTGGCTACCTTCCATCAGTCCATTATTCTCTAGTATTACCGTTATTATCGGTCTGGGTGTCTTATATCTACAAGTAGGCAATAAGATTAGCAATCTTGAATATGCTCAAACGGGAGGAATGGTTTTAGCGATCGGAACCCTAGCCGGAGCAGTTTTGCAATGGTTCATGCAGTTTATTGTTCAAGCACAAGCTGGTTTGGGTAGATTGCGGCTGCGATTTAATTTTAAGCTGCCTGGAGTGAGCGACGTGGTTAAAATCATGCTACCAGCCACCTTTTCCTCTGGAATGTTGCAAATCAACCTCTACACGGATTTGTTTTTCGCGTCCTTGCTTCCCGCTTCAGGTGTTGCTGCTGCTTTAAGTAATGCATCACTACTCATGCAAACTCCCTTGGGAATTATTTCCGGCGTGATTCTAGTTCCCTTATTACCAATATTTTCTCGACTTACCGATCCTCAACATTGGCACGAACTCAAATTACGCATTCGTCAAGGACTCATCCTTTCTGCGTTCACCATGTTACCACTAGGTGCGTTGATGGTGACTTTGTCTGTCCCTATTGTGCGAGTCATCTACGAGCGAGGTGCTTTCAATAGAACAGACTCAGCATTGGTGGCTTCTCTGTTAGTTGCCAACGGCATTGGGATGTTTGTTTATTTGGCACGTGATGTCTTAGTACGGGTGTTTTATGCCTTGGGTGATGGTCAGACACCTTTTCGGGTCAGCATGGTTAATATCTTACTCAACGGTGTCTTAGATTACTTTTTGATTAAACCTTTTGGCGCACCTGGTTTGGTGTTGGCAACTGTGGGGGTAAATTGCGGTTCGGTATTGATGCTGTTATGGTTACTAAATCGCAAGCTGAATGGGTTACCTTGGCAGGAGTGGAGCTTTCCAATTTTGGGTTTGACTGCGGGTAGCATGGTGGCAGGGGTAGCAAGCTTTGCAACTTTAGAGGTTTGTGAGCAGTTTTTAGGGAAAAATGGTTTGCTCATTCAATTATTGCAATTATCGATAGCAGGTTTAGTTGGTTTATGCGTTTTTGCTGCGCTCGCCGCTTGGATGAAATTGCCAGAGATAAATGTTTTTGTTGCTCATCTGCGTCAGCGGTTTTTGAAAAAGTAGAGAACGACTCAGTCAGCACCCCGCGCTCTCTGCGACGGGGCTTCTCCCTATCTTATGTACAAAAAAATCGTGTACATAAGATAATGTGTATTTCTTAGGTCTGTATTTGACTGGCAAAGTAACAACAAAGAGTGTCTGTATTTTAAATTGCCTTTAAATTGCTTCCTCACGGTGGAAAACCGTGAGGAAGCAACCGCTATGCTTAAAAGTTCGTATAGGTGTGACAGAACAATTAAAAACCGTCCCCGATTGGAAGGAACGGTTAAGTGATTTTATTGACCAATTGATATCAGATCTACCCAAAAATTAGTAGTAACGGGTAAATGTGGGTAGGAATTAAGTTACAGTTATTCACCTAATTGGGTGAATAACTTTCATCCACTCAGTTGACCCAAGTGTGTGA
>JAQYWN010000175.1 GCA_029379265.1 Rhizonema sp. NSF051 | reverse complement strand
TTACTATTTATTCTCCCACAAATATGGTCTGTTTATTTACGCCGACCTATACTAGTTATATAGATGCAAGCATTACAAAAGACAACACAGACAAAATAGGCAATAGAGTGGTTGTTGAAATTCTTGGTAGGGGCGAACAGCAGGAGCGCCCCTATATCATTTTCGGAGGGCGAACAGCAGGAGCGCCCCTACGATTGTGATTTTATAAAAAAAAAGATTTATACTGAGTAAATTGGTATAGACTAATTGTCTATATGTCTGTAATCGGACAGAACTAATGGTCAGATCCACTCAAAGATCCTCTCAAAAAAAATGGTTTCGCAAGCACTACAATCCCCTACTTGTCTTGGGATTAGGAGGAATTTTATTGCTGTTGGGTCTGTTTGCCAGCCTAGCTTATGGTGCAGCAGATATTCCTCTATCCAATATTGTCACTGCTTTCACAACCTTTGATGATTCAACAGATCATCTGATTGTCAGAACAATGCGGCTACCGCGATCGCTCGTTGCCATGATGGTAGGCGCAAGTCTAGCTGTTGCAGGGGCACTGATGCAAGCACTCACGCAAAACCCCCTAGCAGCACCCGGTATTTTAGGGATCAACTCTGGTGCTGCTTTGGGAGTCGTCGTAGTGGTATTTGGTTTAGAATCGTCCTCTCCACCCCTGATTGCCTTTGTGGCTTTCTTCGGTGCCTTTGTCGCTGCGATCGCAGTTTACTTCCTCAGTTCCTTGAGTCCCGGAGGATTGACACCGTTAAATCTCACAATTACCGGAGCTGCTTTAAGTACCTTGCTATCCTCGTTCACAACGGGGATCATGATTCTTAATCAAAAAACCTTGGAAGAAGTGCGCTTTTGGCTGGCAGGGTCAGTATCAGGTCAAGACTTTAACTTATTTCTTACCATATTACCTTGGATGGTAGTCGGACTGTTGAGTGCTTTTGCTTTGGGTAGACAGATGAATGCAATGAGTTTGGGCGAGTCAGTAGCGCAGAGTTTAGGTCAGCAAACTGTACCGATAAAAATTGCTACTACGCTTACTGTAGTCGTGCTAGCCGGCAGTGCAGTGGCATTAGCCGGACCCATTGGCTTTGTAGGTCTGTTCGTTCCCCATTTGGTCAGGGGGGTTATCGGTGTCGATTACCGTTGGGTCTTGCCCATTTCCGCCTTGGTAGGAGGAGCATTACTGCTGTGGGCAGATTTAGCTGCACGCTGGATACTTAGACCCCAAGAACTGCCAGTAGGGGTGATGATGGCACTGTTAGGAGCGCCCTTCTTACTTTACTTAATCCGTTATCGGGTGAAGCGAGCATGAGAATTCAGTTAGCGAGATGGCAGCAAATTTCCCTTGGCGTGCGTGGCGATCGCCGCCCACGAGTGGTGCTGCTGGTGTTAATCATCTTAACCCTTGCTGTCTTGGGAGTCAGCTTGAGTATTGGAGACTATCCCGTCCCACCTTTAGATATTGTCAGATCTGTTTTTGGTATAAAAACAGTAGACCCTGAGTCTCCCTTTGTCGTCATCACCCTGCGCTTGCCGAGAGTCTTAATCGCTTGGTTGGTTGGAGTCAGCTTGGCGCTAGCAGGTGGAATTTTACAAGGGCTAACACGCAATCCCTTGGCAGATCCAGGTATTATTGGCGTCAATGCAGGTGCGAGTCTGGCAGCCGTAACGATAATTGTCCTTTTTCCTACCACCCCTCCTGCCGTCATACCTGTAGCTGCCTTCTTCGGAGCCTTTGTTGTCGCTTTTTTAATCTACTTGCTTTCTGGCACAGGAGAAAACTCACCTTTACGCCTGGTTTTGATTGGAGTCGCTTTGGCAGCAGTGGCAGGAGCTTTTACCACTTTAATGCTCACGTTTGGTCAAGTGAACGATGTCAGTCGAGCGCTGAGGTGGTTAGCAGGTAGTCTCTCCGGCAAAAGCTGGGAGCAGTTCTGGCCGTTGCTACCTTGGGTGGTTATCTTTGCACCACTGGCAATAGGGTTGGCTCGCGAACTGAATACGCTACAATTGGGAGATTCTGTAGCAGTCGGGTTGGGTAGTCGTGTCTCATGGCAGCGCACTAAGCTGCTACTGGTGAGTGTTGCTTTAGCTGGCGCAAGTGTCGCTACGGCAGGTACGATAGCTTTTGTGGGGTTGATGTCTCCGCATCTTGCCAGACGGTTGGTAGGGTCAAAGCATGAAGATTTGCTACCCGTCGCCGCTTTCATCGGCGGATTACTCGTAAGCGCGGCAGATGTGCTGGCAAGAACCCTCTTCGCTCCTACCGAACTACCTTGCGGTTTATTCACTGCCGCTTTGGGAGCGCCTTTCTTTCTGTATCTACTTTATCGGAGCCGAAGACTGTGAGTGCCGATCGCCAAATCAATTGTCTGGAAACCCGAAATCTCAACCTCGCCTACGACGGTAAGCCCATCATCAACCATCTCAACCTGACGATTCCCACAAATCAGATTACTGCCTTAGTTGGTCCAAATGGTTGTGGCAAATCTACCTTACTACGGGGTTTGGCAAGGTTGCTAAAACCACAATCTGGTACTGTTTACCTGAATGGATCTGACATCCTCCGACTCTCTACTAAAGTTGTGGCTCAGCAGTTAGGCATTCTCCCCCAAGGGCCAGTTGCCCCAGAAGGTTTGACGGTGCGAGACTTGGTTGCTCAAGGTCGATATCCTTATCAGAACTGGTGGCAGTCGTGGACTGCTGAAGATGAACGTGCTGTCATACAAGCCTTATCGACGACTGATCTCACAGAGTTAGCACAAAGATCTGTAGATACCCTCTCAGGCGGACAGCGCCAACGCGCTTGGATTGCCATGACTCTGGCACAAGATACGCAGATTCTATTACTGGATGAGCCTACAACTTTTCTGGATCTCGCTCATCAAGTGGAAGTGCTGGAGTTGCTGTGGGAGTTGAATCAAACTGAGGGACGTACCATTGTCATGGTATTACACGATCTCAATCAAGCGTGTCGTTATGCAGATCACGTCGTGGCAATGCGTGATGGAGCCATTTTAGCAAGCGGCACTCCAGAGAGTGTGATGACAGAAGAAATTGTGCAGGATGTATTTGGGCTAGCATGTCGCATTGTCCCCGATCCTGTCATGGGAACACCATTGTGTGTTCCTTTGGGGAATCACGCAAGAGAGAGGATGAGGAATTCGTAAGAGCGATCGCCTATTTTCTGCTTTATGCATGGCGATACGGCTTAAGCCGTGGCCAAGGGCATCGCTCAAATTTTTAATGGACAAAAAGAGCCTAAACACCTAGAAAACTTGAGTTAGATTACGCCTGCAAAGCTAAACTCTTACTAGTTGAGTACTTCTAGCTTCACTAAAGGTTCACTCTCGCCCTGACAAATCCATGCTCCCCAGTAAAAAGGATGCGCCAACGGCGTGTCTTCTTGTTGAGAATCAATTTTGCTGTCTTCTGATAATTCCTTTACTCCCATTAATTCTTTTAATAACTCAATACCTGAAGCTGATTTCCGCAATTCTTCAACCGTAATTTTACGTAGATAAATTTGAGCATCCTGTAGCGCATTAGCTCGATTCATACCACTTTGCAAGTTGTCGAAGAAGCGCTCCATCAGCAGAGCGGTGGCTCTATCTGGTACTTTCCACAGGCTCATTACCAGTGTTTTTGACCCTGCAACAGCAAAGGCACGACGCAACCCGAAGACTCCCTCACCAATTTTAATGTCTCCTCTGGCGGTATCGCAAGCCGAAAGAACGGTAAGTTCGTTTGCCCATAAATCTATTGAAGCGATATCCTGAGCAAAGACAAACCCTTTGCCTGCTTGTTTTGGTAAAATTCCGTTCTTTAACCAGGTGTTAGCACCAGCTAAGGCAAGTCCTGATCGCATCATGGGATTTTCTACCCTCACGCTAGAAAAGCGCTCCATATCCAATAAGTTACGTTCGTTATGATGTGGTTGTTGAGAGTCAGGTAAGAAAAGACCGTGGGTTGCGATTAACATTATACTCGGACACTGACTTGTTGTCAAGCGGGTTTCCAGTGCTTCAGACTCGACATAAAGTCGTGCATTTTTGAGCTTTTTTGCGACACTTTCACCGAGTAACCTTGTACCGGGTGCGCGAGAAAGGCTATTGCTTCCAAGGGTAGTGATAAATTCCTCTTGAGTGCTGTTTTGAGTACTTTTCGTTATTTTAACATCATCAGCTAAATCAAAATCAGGATCAGCTATGACTAAAGGTGCAATCGCTTCACGTGTTGGCTGAACTTTGTAACGCAAGATGTCCCTTCCGACACCTAAATAGCTGATGGTATATTCATCCATCAATAGGTGTTCCCCTGTTTCATTGAAGGGTAATACTTGAAATGGGAGCAAGTTTAAATCTCCATCCGGTGCAAGTATGAGATGTTTGCAGTCGAGTACAACTTCACGGATAGGCTGAAAAAGGGCTTCACTCAGTTTGATCGCTGCTGTCGGATTATATGGTTTGATTGGCAGCTTCGGCACTTGGGGGACTGTTGTTGTCCACGCTAGTGTTCTCTTGGTACGATCCGATGCTTGGATGAGAAATAGTCGAATCAGGTCATCAATTGCTTGAGCTTCTCCTAAGTCTACCATCTGGACTGCATCCGGTTGTCCAGATATTAAGATAAATGCTAGATAATGCGCTGGCTGCCATTGTGTTTCGGCATTGGCTGTTTTTGCATGAAAATTGAATACGTCAAAGCGGACAAATTCTACTAAGATAGAATTAGGGGGTAGTGCTGCTGCGACTGCATAGCGTAGACGCGGAGCGGTGAAGCAGCGCTGCAGGCGGGTTTCCCGCCGTAGGCGACTGTGAACCCGAAGGGCTTGTCGTGAGACATCGCTAATTTGCTCGAATAATTGAATTTCTGGCACTTCTGCCGCTAGTTGTTTTTGTAAGTTGTTATGTTGGGTTTGCAGTTGTGTTAAGTTTTCTTGGTATGTGGCGAAGTTGTCTGTTTGGGGAACTGCAAAAGTTTGGTGGATTATTTGGTTGCTCAAATCGCTAAGTTGGCGAAATTTGTCTTCTAGATGAGCATAGCGATCGCGCGTTCGTGCTTCGTTTTGAGCAGCCAAGGCTGATGCAGTTAAGGCTTTGCGTTTCAGCACAAAATCTAACGCCGCTTGTTGAGCGCTTTGGGAGTCAGCAAGATGTTTATAGACTAGGGAAAGAAATAAGTCAAAATTATTTCTAATTTTCTGGAGAAAGGCAATGCGGTCACTTTCTGAGCTAAAGGCGAATATGTTACTAATTATTTTATCATTGATTTTACTCGCCTGGATGCGATATGATAATGATTCAACGGGACGGTTAGTCGCAGTTAATACAGTTGCGAGATTATTTAAACTCTGTGCAACAGATGGGTGATCCTCCCCCAATAGGCGTTTTCTCATAGATAATGTTTCAACATACTTTTGTTCTGCTTCCTGATAGCGTCCCAGAGAAAAGTACAATCCGGCGAGATTATTGAGGTTGACAGCCATATCTGGATGTTCTTCCCCTAATAAAGATTTTTTGATTCTCAAGACTTCTAAATGCATTTCTTCTGCTTCTAAATAGCGTTTTTGATATCTATAGATAATAGCTAAGTTATCCATAACACTTGCTATTTGTGGATGTTCGTTTCCAAACAAAGATTTGAGAATTTTTAAAGCTTCTAAAAATAATGATTCTGCATGAGTATATTGAAATAGAGCCGCGTATAATACGGCTAAATTATTGAGACTCTCTGCGACGATGGGATGCTGTTCACCTAACAAACGTTTTCTCATGTTTAAGGCTTTCAAGTGCATTTGCTCGGCTTCTGAATACCGCCCTTGCATATGATAAGTTTTTGCGAGCTCGTTGAAATTTTCGGCAATATCTATATGTTCTTCACCTAGTATATTTATCGTAGTTTCTAAAGCTTGCAGATGCTTTTTTTCAGCTTCAGAGTAGCGCCCCTGTTGATGATAGAGTCTTGCTAAATTATTTAAATGATTGGCAATATCGGGATGGTTTTTCCCCAAAAAGCGTTCCCATATTGCTAATGCTTCGAGATACTTTTCTTCAGATTCTAAGTAGCGTCCTTGATATGCATAAATTATTGCTAGATCATTCAAGCTATGGGCAATATTAGGATGTTCCGAAGAAAATATGCATTTTCTCATAGAATAGGCTTGAAGATAAATTTGCTCTGCTTCTAAATAACGTCCTTGTTCTTGATAAATTTTCGCTAAATTACTCAAGCTAAATGCGACATCTGGGTGTTCCTCTCCAAATAAGTATTTCCTCATTGCTAGAGCATCTAAATACATTTGTTGTGCTTCCAGGTAGCGTCCCTGCTCTTTATAGTTTGTTGCGAGATTATTTAAAGTAGTTGCGATATAGGGATGTTTGTTCTCAAAAATTTTTCTCCATCTAGCTAAGACTTCCAAATAATTTTGTTCTGCTTCAGCGTAACGTCCCTGAGAGTCGTACAAAACTGCCAAATTGTTTAGGTTGATGGTAATATCTGGGTGTTCTTCTCCAAACAAGGCTTTTACCATTGCTAAAGCTTCTAAATATATTTTCTCTGCCTCTGAATAGCGTCCTTGTGATTCGTATAAGACTGCTAAGTTGTTCAAGGTTTGGATAATGTCGGAATGTTCTTTCCCAAACAGGCGTTTCCGCATTGCTAGGACTTCTAAATGCTTTTCTTCAGATTTTAAATATTGTCCTTGTTCTCGATAAATTTCTGCAAGATTATTTAAATTAGTGGCGATCTCTGGATGTTCATCACCTAATAATCGTTTCCACAATTCTAATGCTTCTGAGAATAATTTTTCTGCCTCGGAATAATTTCCTTGAGAGTAGTAAAATGTTGCCAGGTTATTTAAAGATTGGGCGACATCAGAATGTTCTTCACCTAATAAGTTTTTTCTAACAGTTAAAACTTCGATAAATAAGGATTTTGCTTGTAAGAAATATCCTTGCAGCCGATATAATTCTGCTAAATTATTCAAGCTATCACAATATGCAGGATGAGCAGTGAATTGCAAATTATTCGCTAAATTTACGGCTTGTTTGGCAACAATTATTGCTTGCTGTAAGTTACCTTCTCCAACGAGTTTTACAACCTGTGAATTAAGTTGATTTAAATTTTCTGTGATTTCTGTCATTTTCATAAACCTTTAAGACTCAGATACCCAACTTTTTAGAGAAGTCGGGTATCTTGTTTGAAGTCAGGGCGAACGCAGGAGCGCCACTACGAATGTACCTCACGAGCGTTGAAATCCGCTATCTGATATTGTGTCCGTCGAATCACACATACTAAAAGAACCCCACCCCCAACCCCTCCCCGCTAGCGAGGAGTGGAGACAAAGCGCAGCGAGGAGCGGGGTGGGGTTCAATAGGAATTAAGGTTAATTTACCGGACATGATATGATTTATGCTATTATATTGTATTCTGTATACAGAATTCGACAATTCTCCTTTTCGTATACAAATTCTAATAATTGCATCAAATGACTTTCTGTTAATTCCAAAGGAGCGTCGTTTCCTTGCGGTAGCCAGCTTAAATTAGGTTCTTCTTGGGTAATGATTGCTAAAATTTCTTCTGTACCAGGCGCACCTTCTATAGGGAAAGAGGTCAACGGTGAACCTTCTTGGGGTAAAATTGTATGGCCTGTATCTAATTTTGGCTTGGGTGCAAAACACGAGGGACAAAAACAGGATAACTTTCCAAGTGTATCTTTTTGTAATAACAGTAAATATCCTGGAGTTTCAAGAGCCATCTCAAAACGAATGTGGCTCCCAATATGTACGGATTTTTCGTAATGACTGGGAATTTGCCAACTCCAACCAAGTGTTTCTTCTGTGACTAACACTAATCCCATTTTTTGACTGGGGGAACCTAATGATTGGAGTTGCAGCCAAAGTCCTTCTGATGATGCAACAATATCCTGCCAGTCTATATGTAGGAATTTGCAAATTTCTTCAAAATTAGTGCGATAAATAGGTTTTCTGTTAAAAAAATTATTAACTGTTGCCCAAGCAAATCCGATTTCTTGGCTCAATGCCTTTTGTGTCAAGCTTCGGCGTGACAAAGCTTGCTTCGCTCGTTTAATACCTGCAACTGAAGCGACAAGCGATCGCCCTGCCATAAAAAGTTCGGATAGTACATCTCCTCAAGTCATATACGAAGTCATATATATCTGTCAAGAACTCATATCCGAACTCATATACTCGCCTGAGAGGATAAAGATATAGTTATAGATGAGGGAAAGAACATGCAAGAAATGATGTAGGGTACGGCTTTTCGCCCCTACCAAGGATTTCAACGAACGCATAATTAATTTTCAATGTAATTAAAAATAACCATGTTCACTATCGAACACCTACTTGGAGCGTGGGCACAAGTCCGCGTGGGAAGTCGTAATGCTGGTGTGGATGGAATAACCCTTGACTTGTTTGCAGCCTCTGCAAACTCAGAGTTAGAGCTGATTTTACACCATCTGCTACAAGAATCTTACCATGCTAGCCCTGCTAAAGGATTTTATTTAGCTAAAAGCAGTGGCGGTAAGCGTTTGATTGGCATTCCTACCGTGCGTGACAGAATTGTACAGCGTTTGTTACTAGAGGAACTGTATTTCCCGTTAGAAGATACGTTTCTTGATTGTAGTTACGCTTATCGCCCCGGAAGAAACATTCAGCAAGCGGTACAAAACTTATATTCCTACTACAAGTTGCAACCAAAGTGGATTATTAAAGCTGACATCGCGGAGTTTTTCGACAATCTTTGTTGGGCGTTGTTATTGACGGCGTTGGAGGAATTGCAGCTTGAACCAATTGTCATGCAATTACTTGAGGGACAACTTAAATCCGGGATTGTCATTGCAGGGAAACCAATTTATCCGGGTAAGGGAGTGTTACAAGGCGGTGTCCTTTCTGGGGCGTTGGCAAATTTATATCTGACTGATTTTGATAAAAAATGCCTCCGCCACGGGATTAATTTGGTGCGTTATGGTGACGATTTTGCGATCGCTTGTAGCAGTTGGTTGGAAGCCAACCGAATTTTAGACAAAATTACCGTTTGGCTGGGAGAACTTTATTTACATCTCCAAATGGAGAAGACGCAAATTTATGCACCTAATGAGGAGTTTACTTTCCTGGGTTATCGCTTTGCCGGGGGTGAAGTTTATGCACCACCGCCAAGGCAAGTTCAACAAGAGGGGGAATGGGTAACAAATGCGTCGGGTTATCCTTATTTTCGCCCGAAGGAACGCAAACTCAAGTTTGAATCTCGTCCGCCAAAAGCTTGTGATATCAGCAAGCCCAGTCATTTACCCAAAGCACCAATTTCTCATTTTTGGCAGGAGTTTATGTCTACATTATACGTGACTGATCAAGGCGCTTATTTGAGCGTAAAAAATCAACAGTTTCAAGTCTACTATCAAGGAGAATTACGGATTAAGGTTCCTGCAAGCCGTGTCAGTAATATAGTGTTATTTGGTTGTTGTAATGTATCACACGGTGCAGTTTCTCACGCATTACGGCAGCGGATTCCCATCATGTATCTATCGCAGAGAGGAAGATATTTTGGCAGGTTGCAAACTGAGGGTGATGCGAAAGTTGAATATTTAATGCAACAAGTGATCTGTTCGCAAAACCCAGAGTTTACCAGAAAGCAAGCCGAGAATGTTGTCTCTGCAAAGTTACACAATTCCCGCGCTTTACTGATGAAATTAAACCGCCGCCGTCCGTCAAAACTTGCTGCTTCTGCTATTGATTTAATTGCTGATTTGATGGATAACTTATCTCAAGCTGACTCAATGGATGCGCTGCGGGGGTATGAAGGAAAGGCTGCAACTTTATACTTTCAAGCCTTGGGTTCTTTATTTACAGGAGTGTTTGCATTTGAGAAGCGCACAAGGCGTCCGCCGACCGATCCAATTAACAGCCTCATGAGTTTAGGATATACATTATTGAGTCAAAATGTCTTCTCGTTTGTCCAAGCTGTCGGTTTACACACGCATTTTGGGAATCTCCATGTACCTCGTGACAACCATCCAGCTTTAGTCAGCGATTTGATGGAGGAGTTTCGGGCACAGTTGGTAGATTCGCTTGTGGCTTATTTGATTAATTCTAAGATTTTTACGCCAGAAGAGTTTACCTCACCCGATGAAAAAGGTGGAGTGTATCTTCAGCCGCATTCGCTCAAAAAGTTTCTCAAACATTGGGAAGAAAAGTTACAATCAGATGTGACCCATCTGCATACAGGATATCAAGTCAATTTCCGGCGGTGTTTGGAGTTGCAGGTTCGGGAGTATGTAGCTTGTTTGACTGGTGAAGTGGAGATGTATCGACCAATGATTTGGAAGTTATAGCTGAGATACCCGACTTTTTAAAGAAGTCGGGGATCTCAGAGTTTGGAGGAATACCGAAATCTTCTCTAACAATAATAAAAGGCTGCGCCATTTTGTAAGAATTCAGGAATCAGGAGTCAGAATTCAGCATTGATCAGGAATATATCATTCTTAGTCTATTCATTTCAGCAAATGTTTTTTTGATTCCTGTAGGGGCAGGTTTTACAAAATAACTGACGATCGCCATAAAATCAATCGATAAAACCTGCCCCTATTCCTGATTCTGAATCCTGAATTTTTGCTCCTGAATTCTTACCCCATTTTTTCTCGTGTAAACCTCGGTTACACCGTTCATTTTAGCCTATTTTCTAACCATTCTTCTAGGTCAGTGGTAGCAGAGAGAGTGAATAACACATCGGTTAATTCTTCCAATTGCTCAGTGGATAATTTACGAATTTGCTTATGGGAGCGCTGTCCAATCTCACCAAAACGTTGATTGACTAACCGCATAATTATCTTCTGTGTACCTTGGAGTTCACCTTCAAGTCTACCTTCAAGTTTACCTTCCTCTCTACCTGACTCTTTACCTTGCTCAAGAGTTTTTTGTTCCCATTCTATGTAAGCTGTGGATAAGTTCATTACTATCTCCTGGTCATCATCGGTTAAGTTTAATTGTTTAATAATGAGAATGCGCCAATTGGCGATCAGTCTCAATGTATTTTGTTTATACACATTAGTTTCTGGAAGTGCCAGCAATTCATCAACAGCACTGCGTTGAACCTTTCCCCTACCTAAAATCCTCAACCAGAGTGTTTCATTTGTCACTGGTAGTTTGTTAACTGCTATGATTGTACCAAACCAATTTTTAGGAAATGAGTAGACTCCATTACAATTAATCTCTAAGTCTAGTGTAGCGCCAAAACCGTCAAGCAAATCAGCAGACGCAGTAGTAGAGATAATCAATAATTTTCCTAAACCTTCTACGTCTAAAGATCTATCTTCTCTCCTTGCTAGCCGATTTAATTCGGCAAAATAAGAGTATAGCTTATTTGCGCACATCAGTACTTGAAACAGATTAGGTTGATTACGGAATATCTCTATACTGGAGGTCTGATTTACCAATCTACCAAGTAAATCTAAAGACTCAGAGGGAACAGTGGGAGGAGAAGAAGGAGAAAAGAGAATATCGATTTGACGTGCTTCGTCTGTAACTACACGACTGGTTTCTACTTTACCTAGAGGAGAAAGAAGTTCTTCAAAATAGTCTTTGGCAAAGTTGTCATGCGGTGTTCTTGTCATATTCTTGTCAGTAGATTTTAGGAGAAATGAAAATTAACTTCATGATAAATATTGATGATAC
>JAQYWN010000174.1 GCA_029379265.1 Rhizonema sp. NSF051 | reverse complement strand
CGTTTATATAACTGTCTTTATCTTAAAGGGTGTTTGAAAAGTTTTGAGAGGTAAAATGTTATACTGATCGGCTGAGCATGATGCGGATTATAGCAAAGTAGATAAAAGTCTCTGAGTTTCGGGTAATAACTCAACGTCTTTTGACTAAACGCCGACAACTTATCAGCCACCAAATAAGCTTTTTAACTAAAAATATCAGTCCGCACATCATTCACGAACAACAAGATTCCCGACAACATAAAAGTTGTTGAAAATTCTCGCTGTCCGCAATTTTCACATTAAAAGCGGAGAATTGCTAGATTTACGAATTCTCCAAGAGTCTGTATGATATGTTAGATGCAAATAATACATGATGGATGAAGCGTGAACGAGCCAATAATGATAGTCCGTGGAACATTGTCAAGCTGTTGGACTACGAAAACCGTTGGGCAGAATTAGAAGCCAGTGACAATATCTTTGCCACCGTAGTGATGGCACATTTAAAAACACAACAAACACGCAAAAAACCTGCCGAACGTAAAACATGGAAATTCAGTCTGATACGCCGATTGTATGAAGTAGGGTTGCCGGAACAGGAGATCCGCAATCTGTACCGATTTATAGATTGGGTTATGATATTGCCAAGGAAGTTAGAAACCGAGTTTTGGGAACAGTTCAAACAGTTTGAACAGGAGAATTGTATGAGCTACATCACTACAGGCGAACGCATTGGCTACGAGCGCGGAAAACAGGAAGGAAGACAGGAAGGAAGACAGGAAGGAAGACAGGAAGGGCGACACGAAGGACGACACGAAGGTGAACAGGCACTGATTCTAAGACAACTACAAAAACGGTTGGGAGAGTTGTCACCACAAGTACGAGCGCGCATTCAATCTCTTTCTCTACCCCAGTTAGAAGCTCTTGGCGAAGCGTTGTTAGATTTGACAACCATTGAGGATTTGCGTGATTGGTTGCAAGCAAATCAACTTTAATATAAAAGACACACAAGGCACAGGTAACTCAGTGTTTCCACAGAGTTTCACTGTGCGTTATAGCTTTGTTAATGCGATGTCTATGGCAGTGGCGTGAACTTTAAGCACGTTTGCCCTGATGGGGAAGAGGAGGAAAACGAAGCAATTTTTCTCCCTCCTCTCTCTTTATGCTAAGGCTTCAGCAGGTTGAGGAATCAGTAACCCATTTAACAGAGAGGCTGGACGTTGAGCATAAGGCCAAGCAAAAGCATGACGGAAGGCAGCATCCTGGCAAGCTTGTAATTGTTCAAAGTTGATAATGTCGTGAGTGAGGAGATTCTCATACTCAAAGGGAAGACGCATATTGTGTAACCCGGCGTTATCAGTACAAATTGCTATGTCTACTCCTGCATCAAAACAACGATCAAAGACTAACTTGAGTTGGCGTATATCCTCTAAAGTCCCAGTTTTGAGGTATGTTGTAGGGCAAACCTCTAAACACTGATGGTCTTTAGCTAAATCTTTAAGTAACTCTGGATATAGTAGAGGAATTTGGATGCCGTGACCGATCCGCATTAGATAAGGTAACAGTTGGGGGTAACAGCCGGCTGTCGTCTCATAAAGGTGTCCTGTGGTGTTCAGTAAGAGCGATCGCGCATAATCATACAACTCAATCCATTCTTCCATACGCTCGGCATAGTGGCTATCTCCGCCTGCGATATCTATAGCACATACGTAATGCCTATTTTGTGCTGCTAAATCAACAATTGCCTTGTTCACCTCATAAGGTAAACGTGAGTGCATACAGAGTATTTGGCTAGTGACTATCGGATATTCTGATAACTTGCTGGATCTGCCGACAACATCGACAATTTCTGCCATCTTGTCAATTCTCTGTGATTGACTCAGATGCTCTGGTGTTCGTAAGTAAGGAGTGTAGCGCAGTTCTAAATAAGCCAAGTTTTCAAAAATATAAGCACCCCTGATCAGGCGATAGATAAAGTAAGGTAAAGTATCCACAGTTTGCACGCTTTCTACAAGGGTGTGCAACTCCAGATATTCATCTAAAGTATTGCGCGATCGCGTGTAAAACTCTTCAAATTCAGGATAATCAGCAAAGCGAGCAATTAACTCCGTTGAATGGCGTTGGAAGTATCGCCATAAAACTCGGGGTACGACTGAACCCCCTAGATGCCTGTGTAGTTCTGCGTACAAAGTCATAGTAGTTTTTTAGCTAAAAAATATTAATTATTATTAACTTTAGCAAAAATCTGGGCGTGGGGAGGAGTCGGTTGTGTGCAAGAGAAAAGTCACCAAGAGGCAGGGGGCAGTCTTGCTGGGGGCAGGGGAAAACCCCATCCATAAATGGAGGGGCTTGTGGCTTGGACGTAGTATTTCTTGCGAAGCTTGTCGGACGGAATCTTCCGCCCGACGAGCTTCGCGCGCTGGCGCGTCTCGAAATACATATTTCTTTCTTTTCATAACTAAAGTTAGGGGCTTGAAACCCAACTGGCAGCTTGTATCCAAAACTCTTCCAAGCCCCCTGCTAGAAAGCTCCCCTGCCTCTTTTGGTCAGAACACTAGCATCCGCGTGAGCTGAACTTCGGGGAAATCCATTGTAGCAGGTCCCTTGCCGCCTTTATCCCCTACTCCCCGAGCTATTTAACTTGACAAAAGTTGTTTATTATGTAGATAATCTTGGTTTGTGGAAACTTTAGCTTTATAAAATAAACTCTTGGCTAACGTCATTGTGATAGGTGCCCAGTGGGGCGATGAAGGAAAAGGTAAGATAACTGATTTACTCAGCCGCTCCGCCGATGTCGTTGTACGTTACCAAGGGGGTGTAAATGCTGGGCACACTATTGTCGTAAACGGTCAGACCTTTAAGCTGCACTTAATTCCCTCTGGTATTTTGTATCCAGATACTCAGTGTATTATAGGTTGTGGAACAGTTATCGATCCACAAGTATTGATTGCAGAACTCGACCAAATAGAAGAACTTGGGATTTCCACTCGAAATTTGTTTATCTCTCAGACCGCTCACGTCACGATGCCTTACCATCGATTAATTGACCAAGCATCGGAGGAGCGCAGGGGAAACCATAAAATTGGCACGACTGGTCGAGGGATTGGTCCAACTTATGCTGATAAATCAGAGCGCACTGGTATCAGGATGTTAGACCTGATGGATAAGAGAGGAATGCGTGACCAGCTCGAATGGACGATCAATTATAAGAACGTTATTCTAGAAAAGCTTTACAATTTACCACCATTAGATCCGTTCTCAGTCATTGAGCAATATTTAGGCTATGCAGAACGCTTGCGACCTCATGTTGTCGATACCTCTTTAAAAATATATGATGCAATTCGGCGACGACGGAACATTTTGTTTGAAGGAGCGCAGGGTACACTCCTCGACTTAGATCACGGTACTTATCCTTATGTGACTTCTTCTAATCCAGTGGCAGGAGGGGCTTGCGTTGGTACAGGTTTAGGCCCGACAATGATAGACCGGGTGATTGGGGTTGCAAAAGCTTATACGACTCGTGTGGGCGAGGGTCCGTTTCCCACAGAATTGGATGGGGAATTGGGAGAGGTGTTATGCTCGCGTGGTGCTGAATTTGGTACAACCACTGGTCGCAAGCGTCGTTGCGGCTGGTTTGATGCTGTCATCGGTCGTTATGCCGTCCGGATTAACGGCATGGACTGCCTAGCAATTACTAAACTCGATGTCCTTGATGAACTAGAGGAAATCAAAGTTTGTGTTGCTTACGAGATCGATGGGGAACGCAGCGAACACTTCCCTAATAGTGCCCGTCAGTTCGCACGATGTCAACCTATCTACAAAACTTTACCGGGATGGCGGAAGTCAACAAGTGATTGCCGCTCATTAAATGAGTTACCAAGTCAAGCGCTAGACTATCTAAAATTCTTAGCAGAATTGATAGAGGTGCCGATCGCAATAGTTTCCTTGGGAGCAAGCCGCGATCAAACCATTATTGTCGAAGACCCCATCCACGGTCCAAAGCGTGCTTTATTGCTAAATGGGTGAGTGGGGAATGGGGAACACGAGAATGGAGATAATAACTCCTGTCTCCTATATCCTGTAAGGGCGGGTTTCACAATATTTTTCGTTTCCACACGACGAGTTATACAATTAAACCCGTATCCTGTAAGGGCGGGTTTCACAATATTTTTCGTTTCCACACGACGAGTTATACAATTAAACCCGTATCCTGTAAGGGCGGGTTTCACAATATTTTTCGTTTCCACACGACGAGTTATACAATTAAACCCGCCCCTACTAACAACTAATAACTTACTATGGATCTCACAATCGAATGTCAAAAGCGTCTAGAAGGCACTAAGCCAAATGCTTTGCGCCGTTCTGGAAAAATTCCCGCGAATTTGTACGGTCATAAGGGGACTGAGTCAATTGCTCTTACCCTGGATAGCAAAGTTGTTGAGCGCCTGCTGAAAAAAAATGTTGTGAACAACACTTTGATCGATCTCAAAATTACAGATATTTCTTGGCGGGGAAAAACTTTGTTGCGGGAGGTTCAAACTCATCCGGCAAAAGGGACACCTTACCACCTTAGCTTTTTTGCCGTCGCAGGTCATGGTGACGCTGATGTGGAAGTGCCCGTACATTTTGTTGGAGATGCGGTGGGTGTGAAGCTAGAAGGTGGTGTCTTAGACACCCAAATTATGCAACTGCAAGTGCGTTGCTCGCCGGAAAACATTCCAGAAGTCATCGAGGTAGATGTGTCCCAAATGCATGTGGGAGAAACTTTGCTGATCGAGCAACTTGTTTTGCCTGAAGGTGTAACTGCTCTGAGTGAACCAGACCAAATTGTTGTTAAAGTTTTACAGTCTACAACAAGCGTTGAGGCTGAAGCTGTGATTGAAGAGACTGTAGCAGAGACTGTAGCAGAAACTGAATCACAAGCTACTTAAAGTTTGTTATAGTTACTGAGGAAACCAGGGATTACAAAAGTAAATGTTCGCTTCTATCTAGTTTTGCCTAGAAGTAAGTAGACATTTGCACGTAGTAAAACCCTGGTTTTTTATTTAACCGCTAAGACGCTAAGAGCATAAAGGAGAAAGATGGCAGTTTCTGTTCCGGCTTTGATTGAGCAGATGTTACAGCCAGGGTTTTATCCTCACCCTGTAAAAGAGCCAATTCAATTAATTCAGACGCACATTTCTTATGTATTGTTGACTGGGGATTATGCTTATAAAGTAAAGAAGCCTGCAAATTTCGGCTTTTTGGACTTTTCGACCTTGCAATCACGGCAACATTTTTGCCAGGAAGAGTTGCGCTTAAATAAGCGGGGAGCAGCAAAACTGTATTTGGAGGTTTGTACCGTGACTCAGGTGGGGGAGCAGTACCAGCTGGGAGGAACGGGAGAAGCCGTAGAATATGCGCTCAAAATGCTTCAGTTTCCTCAAGATGCGTTACTCAGTATTATGTTTGAGCAAGGTAAGTTGAACGACTCGCACATGTCAGAGTTAGGGCAAGTTGTCGCTGAATACCATGCTCATAAAACTGAGACGAATGATTACATCCTCTCTTTTGGCGAAGTAGCGCAAGTTCGTGCTTCAATTGATGAGAATTACGAGCAAACGATGAAGTATATTGGTGGTCCTCAGACACAAGCACAGTTTGAGGAAACAAAGCGATATACAGATAATTTTTTTGCAGAACGTCCAGAATTATTTGCTACCCGAATTCAAAAGAACCTGATTCGAGAATGTCATGGGGACTTACACTTAGCAAATATCTGTCTGTGGAAAGATGAAATTTTACTATTTGACTGCATTGAGTTTAATGAGCCGTTTCGCTTTATTGATGTCATGTACGATGTAGCGTTTACGGTGATGGATTTAGAAGCACGCCATCGTCAAGATTTGGGTAATGCGTTTTTGAATACTTACGTGGAGCAAACAGGAGACTGGGAAGGTTTGGAGGTGCTTCCTTTGTATTTGAGTCGTCAGGCGTATGTGAGAGCGAAGGTTAATTCGTTTTTGTTAGACGATCCTAGTGTGCCTTTCTCAGTTAAGGAAGGGGCTGCAAAAACTGCGGCATCTTATTACCAACAGGCTTGGGATTATACAAAACCACGCAAAGGTGAATTGATTTTGATGTCGGGATTGTCGGGTTCTGGTAAGAGTACGACGGCACGGTACTTAGCTAGTAAATTGGGAGCAATTCACCTTCGTTCGGATGCAGTGCGGAAGCATTTGGCAGGAGTTCCTCTGTTAGAACGTGGTGGGGATGATTTGTATACAGAGGAAATGACGCAGAAAACTTATGCACGGCTGTTGGAGTTGGGGATGATGTTATCCCGTGTTGGGATGAGCGTGATTTTGGATGCTAAGTATGATCGCACTCTGCTAAGGGAGGCGGCGATCGCCCAAGCTAAGGAGTCGCAAGTTCCTCTTCAGATTATCTACTGCACGGCACCAACAGAAGTTTTGCGTTCTCGGTTGGAAAACCGCACTGGCGACATTGCTGATGCTACGGCCGATCTACTCACTTCACAGATTCAACAGGCTGAACCTTTTACGGAAAAAGAAAAACCATTTGTGAAAATTGTGGATACAACTCAACCACAAGAGGCACAATTAAAGGAAGTCCTGGGGAGCTAGCGCCTGGGTTTGGTTCCCCAACGCAATATAGGAGTGCACTGGTCGGTCTTCTCACATAGCACAAACGCTCCCTTGAACAGCACTGGCTCCCGTTGAGGCGAAGAGCGTTACTGAGTGCTAAGTATGTTATTTTTAACTTCAAGTCCATTTAACTATTGTGCATTTCTTCATGCTTGAAAACGGTTACAAGCCACCTGAAGTCTTCAAGGCGCGGAGACACTTTCAACAGGAATTCTCTCCGGTGACAGAACTTTTAGACTAATTTATTTTTAGAAACAGAAAAATTGTTTCTGATCTCAGACCAACTTCCGCTCTTATTCTACTCAGGAACGCTCCTCGCCTCAACTTTGGGAAACAAAGCAAGGAGCTGGCTCCTCAGCACTCAGGACTGCATTATGGCACAAGATAAAACCTCAGGCATTTCTGGAATCTTAATGACTCAACTGCTGTTTGGGTCATTTTTGACACTCGTCTTAGTCGTGACAGGAAACGAACCAGCTCTCTCGCTTTTCTTAGGCACATTGGGTGGTGTAGCTGTTGGCTGGTTTACAACTACAAGTAAAACTGGTCCTCAGTCTCAAACTGTAGCTTCTGCAGAAGGCATTGATGCTGGGGTAAAATACTGGTTATTTTTCTTACTTGGCTTTGTCTTTTCAGGTTATATACCAGCTATGAGTATCTTTTTGGGTGCAATGGCTGGTTTAGGCGGCGGTTGGACTATTGCTTGGTGGAAAAGCAAGGAAGAAACAAGAACTCAGTTATTAACTGAAACGACAGAAGATGTCGAAGCTGAACTTGTCGATACAAGTGCTACCAAACGGCGCAAAAGAAAACAAACCCGTCGTTATCGTCGTTCTCGTGGACCTATCAATTTTAGGTTTTGGAGAAGGTAATATTTGTTAATGCTTAGTAGTTAGTTGTTGGTAGTTAGCGGTTAATAGAACAACCAACACCCAACAATTAACAACTGACTACTAACAATTAACTATCAACAAATAACTAAAATGTTTTTATATCTCTCTAAGTTATTACCGCTCTTCTTTTATCCGTTGGGATTAACGTGCGTGATTTTACTAGTGGCACTAGTCACGGTATGGAAAAGACCAAGGACTACAGCGATCGCAATTACCTTAGTACTCTTTGTCTTATTATTCAGTAGTAATAGCTGGACTTCCCGGTTGTTGGTGCGAACACTAGAATGGCAAAATCTTCCTCTGGTGCCAACTCCCGACGCAGAAGCAATTGTCGTCTTGGGTGGTGCAACTAAACCAGCTTTACCGCCACGATTAACAGTAGACTTAAACGAACACGGCGATCGCGTCATTTATGCTGCCCAACTTTACAACCAAAAAAAAGCTCCTGTCATTATTCTAAGTGGTGGTCGTATCGATTGGTCCGGCAAAGGACCATCGGAGTCGGCGGACATGGCCACTATTCTTACCTCGATTGGTATACCACCTGATGCAATTATACAAGATCCTAACTCTCTGAACACATATGAAAATGCTGTGAATGTTCGGAAAATTCTCTCCTCTCGTGGCATTCGTCGTGTGTTATTAGTTACTTCGGCAATTCATATGCCGCGATCGCTCCTTATCTTTAAACATCAAGGTATTGACGCTATTCCTACACCTACTGACTTTTCTGTAAGTGAGGATGACTTGCTTGAACTTACCCGTACCCCAAAAACGGCAATTCTCAATTTAATACCTAGTGTAGATAATCTCTATCAATTTACCGGTGCTTTAAAAGAGTTTGTTGGGATTGTTGTGTATCGCTTGCGTGGTTGGCTGTAAATTAGAGCGAGGAGTGAGGAGTTAAATAATACTGGGGAGTTAGAGCTCATTAGCATTTGACTGCGTAATACTTAAGTTAGTAACAACCCATTGATTATTTACTCCCCACATCCTAACTTCTAACTTATTTATGTCTAGAGATTTACCACATATCATGCCATCCCCTCAACCGGAAGTTGAGGAAATTTTTGTAACTCATCAAACGACCCATCAGTTTTACCATGAGGTTCAGACGCGGTCAGAGTTTAAGCAGCATTGTGAGTGGTACCATTCAACAGCACAGAGCAATCGTCAAGATATGGAAAGAATGCGCGGCGAAATCAATTTTTTCCAGTTTTTTCGTCGTAAATGAGTAATTTAAACTATTTCCAGCTCACTTTCGCGCAAGTGGGCTTTAAATTTTTTACTAAACCGTACTTGAAACGGTAAGTTAGCGCTAACAGGTTTACCGTGCCATTCGTTGACAATGCCTATCACTTCACCTTCCGATCCTTTGAGGTCAAAAGCCTTACCACGATGATCAGGATGATGATAAACCATGACAGATTCTTTAACACGGACGCGATCGCCAATATTCATATTAATATTCACACCTAGCTTCTGTTCCACAAGTGTCTCAACAGCCATCCGATTCTGAAAACGCGGTCAGATTGCTCACATTTGTTCCTGCTTCAAAGGGAGTGAGGGCACTAACCTAACTTGCAGGATGTTACAGTCAATCTGAACTACCCTTTCCTTATTGATAGAAGCATTTCAGTTTCCATCAATTTTAATACCACACTGTAGGCAGTAATAAGTTCGCTCTGACAAAGAAAAGGATTTTTTCACTGCTTTCCACTTGGCAGCAAGTTTTGTGACTCGGAGCGAATTTATCCAAGACATCAAACTTGCTACTGCGTATGCGACACTGACCAAAACACAGATTTGTGATCGCTTTAACTCGTTTGCAATAATTCGTCATTCTCGAGCTGCGACAAACCTCAACCCTGATCCCGCTATTATTAGCGACATAAGTCGTGATTCTGTTGCCAGCATCTTGACAAATATTAACTATCTCACGAGTCAACCTTGTCGTCGCCATCTGGGTCTTTTTCAAGTTTGCCGAACTGATATGTTCATGACGGTGAAAACACTGAAGTTGAGCTAGTATCTTATTATACTTTTTATAGGTTTTCACACCCTCAAAAACTTCACCTGCGAACAAGTTAGCTAAGTGCTTTAAGTACAAATTTATACTAACAACTATCTTGAGAATTTGTTTGCACAACCCCAGCACCCAATTATAAGCGTGTCGAGCCGTTCCTGCATGTCTGGCTAACAAACTGTTCTGGACCTGATTAAGTTTTAAGGTGGTTTTGCTGCTTAGCAACATAAGTGAGTGTTTCTTAGTGTTTGTTAGCCAAACGACCAGTGTTGATTAACCCTCATTGAAGCAATTTAGGCTCTCATTTAAGTTGCCATACCCTCAATGAGGTTTAATCATTTTATCTTCACATAAGATTGTCACATCTCATGCAAAACTCACCTGATTTTGATTCAGTTTTATCAGCCTATAGACAGAACTGACTTCACTTCCTCCTTCGTTATAATTTGGGAAGAATGTGAAGCAGTGTTTTAGTGAATTTAGTACACCTGTAAACAGGTAAAGTGTATTATCTTGAAAAGTCTCCGACGGCAGGTTATCTGCTTGCACGGCTTTTCTATAGTATGTGCATCCATATATAGGTTGACAGGAATGCGAAAGATCTGCTGTTGCTCGCATCTGTCAAAATTGCATTGCAGAAATTTCAGAGCCTTTTCGTCGTTTGTACTAAGGTATAGAGATTGATGTTGCTTGCTATAAATTTAATAGACAAGCAGTTTGGAGGTGAATAGGACGGCCGATCCTGACTATAGAGGAGTACAAGTAAAAGGCGTTTGTTGCTGTAAGTTGTTTTTACCTTCCTAAAACATCTACACGTACTTGGGCTACGCCGCTGCCCATCATTCCTAAAATCCTTGCAGCAGCAGCAGAAAGGTCAATAATTCTGCCCCGAGCATAAGGTCCCCGGTCATTTATTCGCACTACCACAGATCTACCATTATGAGTATTGGTAACGCGGACTCGTGTCCCCAGAGGCAAGCTGCGATGAGCTGCTGTCATTCCTTCTGGATTATATCTTTCGCCTCCGGCTGTTCTACTTCCTGAACCATCGTAGCCGTACCAAGAAGCCATACCTTTAAGACTGATTCGCACGGGTCCGATGGAGAATTCTCGTGGCAACTTGGGTAATCGTAGTGGTGAATCGGTAATCTTGCTGAGTGGAGATACGTTACCTATGAGTTTCCGCAAACGATTAGTTGCTTTTAATGCGTCTTCTGCGGGATTGTTTGTTGTTTCTGAAAGTTGTGTCTGATGATTAATCTCAACAAGGTCTTCACCATTGACTTTGATGACATATCGACCGTTATTTGATTGACTTTTTTGCTGATTTTCTGTCCAACTTACCGTAATCTTACTTGCATCTACATTGTCACGCTTTAGCTGGTTGATCCTGACTGCTACTACTGTGGCCCTCTGCACCGGGTCATCAATAGATGCGCTAGCCTGGGTGTAAGTATCCGCAATTTTCTCACTTGCTGCCTCTTTTGTGGAACTTTCAAGATTGCCAACTGCACCAACTTTGGTTACTGCTGTGGCAACAGGTTGTTTCCCTAAAAAGGTAAGAACAGGAGTATTGTGGACATATAGAGTTGCCGCTTGATGACCTGCCTGGTCATGAGTGATAACTTTGGTAATCACAGCAGCATCTGAAGCACGTTTTTCTGCTTGGTTTTCTACTGGCGATTGGTACTCTCCGACTTTCACAACATCATTAGCAGGCAAAGATGGTGAGTTTGGATCCGATTTCTTGGTAGTTTGGGCACGACCAACTGACGGAATCCCCAAAATAGTAGCAAACACTACAACAGTCCAAAAATGTCTTTGATTCATGCGTCCGATTGTAAAGCGACTGAAGAACTGAGATGTGCTAAATTGCAGGTTTTTTTGCTACAGAATAGTACGTTTCTCATAAAGTAAAACTCGTTCTGCGTTCACTTTTTGCTTCTAACTGCAACAGATTAGCACGAACTACTATGCGTGGGGATCAGGGTTTTCGGGTAATTTTGGAAAAGTTCCTCGAATTTTCACTCAATTTTTCATAGCAAAATCTTTATCAAAAGCGGCTCTTAGCTCTTTTGAAAATTTTTTGAATAATTAGAAATTTTATTAGCAAAGCCTAACAACATTTAAGAATCAAATTAATCGAGAGCTATAAAGG
>JAQYWN010000015.1 GCA_029379265.1 Rhizonema sp. NSF051 | reverse complement strand
GTCATTCACACACAATTAATCATGGGATATTTTTATATTTAAGATGTTTGTTTAAAAGATGAATATTAAGTTCATCTCAATGTTCTTTTAGTTCATAAAATTATCTGAAAGGGTGACTGCAAGACGCATAAATACAATTTTGTTGACTGCGTCGCCGTCTATTTTTGTGGATGAAGCCGTCGATATTATGCGTTGAGCGAACACTAGTTCGCTTAGTGAAAGTAAAACTATGTCATAAGAATTCAGAGTTTTTATGCCTGAATTTGTTTAGGCAATCCCGTGGCGCTAAGGCGTTGAACAACTCTTCTTAGATGCAGTTTTTAAGGATTATGAACTTCTGCTAAAAAATCCGATTTCTACTAGAAATTGCTAAGCAGTCAAATCCCTATTCATGAAACCTAGTTTCTGAAATCCTTCCAGTTAGCTTAAAAGTTTCAAGCCAACACCAACGCCTTTCTGTTTAACAAGGGTGGTGCTTAATATGCGCCTTGCATGTTTCTAGATGCGCTTGATTTGGCTGTCTCATTTACTGGAATTTATTCTCATTAGAACCGTAAGGTTTTCCACTTGCTAACAATCAAGGTCAAATCTCAAAACGTATGAAAATCAAGCCATTTCTTCTGACACTGTTCACAGTTAGCGTTGCTACTATTTCAGTATCAAAAGTTTCAGCAGAACCACAATATTTTAAGGTCGTAGCCGACAATCTTGATAACCCACGGGGTATAGCCTTTGATAAAGAGGGCAACCTTTATGTAGCCAATAGCGGTTCTGGTGGCGATGGACAAGACGGAAGATGCGAAGCATCACCAAGCTCGGGATATGTCCCATTGTGTGCTAGCAGTAGTGGTTCTGTTACCAAAATTGCTACCGACGGTACAAGAACAGACGTACTTTCAGGTTTCACATCTTTAGGATTAGTACATGCTGGGGCACCAGCAGACAGTAACCTTGATACCCAAGGTGCTGGTCCTGCGGACATCAAATTTGATCACAAAGGTAACGCTTATCTTTTAACAGGTTTTGCTGGAAATCCGAGCGTGCGTGAGTCCTTATTACAAGCGCCCGACCTTGGAAAATTGTACAGAGTAGACCTCAGTACTGGAAATCTGACAGTTCTTGCCGATCTGGCGCAGTATGAAACCAACAATAATCCTGATGGCACTGACCTGATTTCCAACCCTTATAGCTTTGTGATTAAGGGTCGCTATGCTTATGTCGCCGATGGCGGTGGAAACACTTTGTACAAAGTAGCACTTGATGGTAGTGGAATTAAGCAAGTCGTTGTAGTTCCCACTCAGCCAATACCACCAGATCAACTTCAATTCCCACCTCAGTCTACTGGAACGTCAGATCCAGGTGCACCAGCAACAGGGGACTCAGCAACAGGGAGCTCATCAACACAAACCGATGATTTATCAGCACTTAGCATACCCCCTGGTTATACACTTACTCCAAATGGTCCAATCTCAAATCAATCAGTACCGACAAATCTCACAATTGCTCCCGATGGAAGTTTAACACTCACTGAATATACTTACTATCCTTTCCCTGCTGGGAAAGCGCGTGTCTGGAAAGTTGACCCCGATAGTCTGGAATTTCAGGAAATTGAGACTGGCTTTACGCAACTGACTGGCGACGCTTACGACAAATATGGCAATTTGTATGTTTTGCAACATATAAATCAGCCAGAATGGAACTCGATCGCTCCTGGCGGTGACGTCATCGGTGATACAAGTGGTTCTCTGATTGAAATTGCTCCAGATGGAACTCGCACAACTCTGTTAAGCGGTCATGGACTAGAGGCAGCTTCTAACATCACTGTTGGGCCTGATGGTGATTTATATATCTCAAACCACAGCAGATTCTCAAAAGGACAAGTTATCAAGATTAATCCCAGAAAGCTAGAGAGACTAGCTAGAAGACATCCACAAAACTAGGTGACGACCTTGAGGCGCGGAACTCACGTAAAGTCTGCGGGAGAGAATACTCTCTCCCGCGAGCTTTACATCATGATGGGATTATAAACTGTTGTTGCTCTAGGGTCATCTATATCCCAGAGCAACTTTGTGCGTTGCAGGCTGATTCCCTACCCTTCAGCAGATGCATTGCATTCTTTATCCGTACTAGTGTAAGGTGAGGCAAATAATATACTGGAGCAAAAATGGTGTTGCAGGTGGCAAAGTCCAACATGCTTGAAAGTATCCTGGCAAATGCTGGAGAAGTTGGCAGACAGTGGCGAGCGTTTGACTGGTCTCATACGTCTGTTGGTGCAGTTGAGACTTGGTCGCCTGGTTTGTGGACAGCAGCTAGTATCAGCTTAACTGCTCAAATTCCCACAATGGTATTGTGGGGAACTCACCTTATTCAAATATATAATGATGCTTATCGGAGAATTCTAGGCAATAAGCATCCTCAAGCAATTGGTCAACCGACAAGAGAATGCTGGCCTGAAGTTTGGGATATTCATGAACCGATTTACAAAGCAGTTTTCGCCCAAGGGCAAGTTACCTACGTTGAAAACCAACTGTATCTAATCGAGAGCGACGGCTACTTAGAGGAACGTTACTTCACGCTTTGCTACAGCCCGATTTACGATGGAGAAGGGATCGGTGGTGTTCTGCTCACCTTTTTAGAAACCACTCAGCAATTTATTGAGCGCCGACGGTTAGATTCCGCTCTTGTTAGAGATTGGGATTTAGATTTGAGGACACAGGCATATACAGTTTGGCGATCGCTCAAGCACGATCAAGTTTTTGGGTATGAGTCTTTACAGCCGGAATGGAGTTATGAAGTATTCCTAAACCACGTTTATCCCGAAGATCGTCCGATAGTGAATCAAAAGTTTCAGCAAACACTTTCTACCTATGAAGATTGGGACTTTGAATGCAGAATTATCCGTCAAGATAGACAGCTTCGTTGGATTTGGCTAAGAGGCAGCGTTTACAGCGATCCCAATGGCATTCCCATCCGGTTGTTAGGAATTTTAGAGGATATCACTGAACGCAAACAAGCGGAAGAAGCGCGGCTGATTCTTACCGCTATGGTGGAGTCGTCGAACGATGCTGTCATGGGATTGACACCTGATGGTAAAATCATAAGTTGGAATACCAGTGCAAAGCAGATTTTCGGCTACACTAGCGCCGAAATGATTGGGCAAGATGTGTCCATTCTTGTTCCGGCTGAGCGGATACAAGAACCCAAAGATATTTTTGCGACGATGCGACGCGGTGAAGCCATTAGTCAAATGGAAACTGTTCGTCGCCGTAAAGACGGCAGCTTAATTGATGTGACAATAAGTGTTTCGCCCATCAAAGATGCCAGGAATGATGTCGTTGTTTTTTTAGCAATAGTACGTGATATTACTGAACAGCAAGCAGCGTTACGCGACTGCACACAAGCAGAGGAGGCACGACGTGAAAGCGAACACCGACTCATATTAGCACTAACAACCGGTAAACTTGGTTGCTGGGAACTTGATTTGCGTTCCAATGTACTGGTAGCGTCGGAACGTTGTAAAATAAACTTCGGTCTGTCGCCAAATGCAGAATTTTCGCATCAAACATTCTGCGAGATCGTGCATCCTGATGATCGAGCCTGGGTACTAGAATCACTACAGCAGGCGATCGCCAACCAGACGGACTACGATGTGGAGTACCGCATTATCTGGGGGGATGACAGCATTCACTGGGTATTAGTGCGAGGTCGTTGTTTTTACGACTCAGTAGAGTCTCCCGAGCGAATGATTGGTATGTCAATGGATATTACTGATCGCAAACGTTCCGAGGAAGCTTTGCGAGAAAGTGAGCGGCGATTCCGGAGGTTGGTGGAATCAGATATGTTTGGGGTAGTATTTGGGGATTGCTTTTGTGAGGTGCATTATGCCAATAACTACCTGTCGAAGATGCTAGGATATACAATTGAAGAGATGCAGTCTGGGCAGGTAGGCTGGGATCAACTTACGCCAGCGGAATTTGCTGTGTTGGATGCAAGAGCGCTCGAACAAATAAGGATGCAAGGAGTCTGTACGCCTTATGAGAAGGAGTATCTGCACAAAGATGGTAGACGGATTCCAATTCTCATTGGGGCAGCACTTCTGCAAGAACCCTACAATGAAACCCAAGAGTTGATTGCCTTCATTCTAGATCTGACCGAAAGCAAAAAAGCAGAAGAAGAACGTCAACGTCTGATCGCCTTAATTGATCATAGTGTAGATTTCATTGGTTTGGCAAGGCCGGATAGTCGAGTAGAGTTTGTTAATCCCGCAGGTTGTCAAATGCTGGGACTAGAAAGTATGGAGGCAGTTCGCAACACAGTAATTCTCGATTACTTCCTACCAGAAGATCAAGCCTATGTGGAAGAAGTCATTTACCCAATCCTGATGCGTGAGGGATTTTGGCATGGTGAGTTTCGATTGCGTCATTTTAAAACAGGACACGCGATTCCAGTAGATTACACTTTGTTTACGATTGAAGATCCGGATACGCACTCCTGCAGCGCAATTGCCACTGTCACCCGCGATATTACAGAACGAGTTGCCTTAGAGGCAGAACGCGATCGCATCCTCAAAAGTGAACAAGCGGCGCGGGAAGAAGCTGAACGTGTCAGTAAAGTCAAAGACGAATTTTTAGCAGTACTGTCTCACGAACTCAGAACACCGTTGAACCCAATTTTGGGCTGGGCACAAATGCTGCGCAGCCATTCATTTAATTCTAAAACCACAACTCGAGCATTAGAGACAATCGAACGCAATGCTAAGTTGCAAACACAGCTTGTTGATGATTTGTTGGATGTCTCTCGAATTTTACAAGGGAAATTGCGGCTGAATGCGGCTCAAGTTGACTTGAGTACGATTGTTGAAGCAGCGATAGCAACTGTACAAACAGCAGCAGAAGCTAAGTCAATTCAGATTGAGACAATATTAACTCTTTTAGAACATCCCGTCTGGGGAGATCCAAACCGCCTCCAGCAAATTTGCTGGAATTTGCTCTCAAATGCCGTCAAGTTCACGGACATCGGGGGACGGGTGGAAGTCCAACTGATGCAGATTGGTACAAACGCTCAAATTACCGTCACCGACACTGGCAAAGGCATCCAACCCGATTTTCTACCCCATGTTTTTGAGACGTTCCGGCAAGCTGATAGCACGAATACGCGAACATTTGGGGGACTGGGATTGGGATTGGCGATCGTCCGGCAATTGGTAGAATTACACGGCGGTACGATTTGTGCAGTGAGTCCGGGTGTCGGTCAAGGTGCTATCTTTACAATTACGTTGCCAGTCATGCAAACTGTATCACTCCTACAAGCGAACAATCGCCTGTGATGTTGAAATGATAGAGGTGTTGAAAGTTATCCCAGACATTCAAAAACCTTGTATTTGTGGCTTTTTAATTTTTAATTTTTAATTCTGTAAAGCAGTACTAGTATTATAATCGTTTCTGTTTGTAACTTTGCCGTCGATGAACAAACCACTAGATGAAGCGCTTTCTATTGAAATTGCCGATCGCATTAAAAGCAAGGCTACAACCCCATTTGACAATGCTTACAAAGCAGTATTGGTAACTGAGGGGGCAACTTACGTCCAAGGCTTTTTGGTGATCTTTGGCATTTCATACAAACCTATCGAACACAGTTGGATTGAACTGAGCGATCGCATTGTCGATCCTACACTACCGCACCTTAAGAGAAATGCCCAAGAGCTTGCCTATTTTCTGGCACATAGCTTGAGTGTCAAGCAACTAAAAGCGATCATAGAAGAATCTAAGGAAGATTATCCAGAAGACGATCCTCTACCTGTGTATGGCGAGGCACCTTACGAGTACTATGGTAATGTGATGTTAGGTGGTCAGAATTACTTAGACGCTTATCAAGCGGCAGTAGCTAAGTGTAAGGAATGGACAAAGGGCAATAGGTAATGGCTCGTTCTCATTTAATTTGATTTGCCATCACTGCCAAAATACTCCCGGTAGCCACAAATTTTCTCTCCACGCACATCGAACGAAACAGCGACTCTATTTTTGTAAAGTTCTCCGAATAACAACCCCTCGTCTCGAAACTCAAAAACAACTGTTGTCTCATTGCTAGTGACTCTGTCTAAGCTAACAGTGAGTCCACCTTTAAAGCACTCAGAAACATATTGAAAAAAAGCTTCAGCTTTGTCCTTTCCCACATTCAATCCGTGGAATTGTCCCTTCGGAAACCAGAAGCAGAAATCTTCTGTAAGCATACTCAAAAACTGACTCCACTCACCTGTTTTCAGACCGTGGGTGAAATACTCAAATCCTTGCTGAGCAACTTTGAGGGTATTCTCCGAACCTTCTAACATCGTTAATTTGTTGTTATTCCTTGATGGCTTGTTTCTTTCTAGCACAAAAATGCTGCTTACATACAGCAGGACATCGGTTGGAAAGTCATCCACACAGAGATATATCCTGTCAAAAGATATACTTACGTGTATTAAGAGATAGGTGTATCTTAGGATTATGTAATTAAGAGTAGACTAGCTCAGATACTCCATGTTGTCTCATGTTAACGAGTAGGTAGGATGTACTATATGACCCAGTCCCATCTCATTGGAAAAACTCTCCGGAAGCGCTACAAGATTATCACACTGCTGGGGAGTGGGGGATTTGGTAATACTTACCTAGCGGTTGATTTAGATTTACCAGGAGTACCTAAATGTGTCGTCAAACATCTCAAACCGCAAGACTCTAATTATGCTATAATGTCAATCGCTAAAAAGCTGTTTGAGAGAGAAGCACAAAGTTTGTATCGCTTGGGCAACGAAAACAATCAAATTCCCAAACTTTTTGCCCACTTTGAGGAACAAGGAGAATTTTATTTAGTTCAGGAATTCATTGACGGGCATGATTTGACACAAGAAATTATCCCAAATGAACCATTAAGTGAGAACAAAGTCTTCCAAATTTTGAAGGACATCCTAGAAGTTTTGGCATTTGTTCATCAAAACAATGTCATCCATCGGGATATCAAGCCACAGAATCTACGGCGACGACAAAAAGATGGGAAAATAGTCTTGATTGACTTTGGGGCAGTGAGGGAAATCGGTGCTTTAGAAGTCAACTTTCAAGGGCAAACTACCCATACAATAGCGATCGGCACTCCTGGCTATATGCCTAGCGAACAACTAGTTTTTCATCCGCAATTCAGCAGCGATATCTATGCAGTTGGCATTATTGGTATTCAAGCAATAACCGGGTTAGATCCTCGAAAGCTACCGCGAGACGATTATACTGGCGAGTTACGTTGTGCTTTATTTAATGAGTGTGCCAATCTCAGCCCAGGTTTAGTAGAAATTTTGGATACAATGGTACGTTATGACTACCGTCAGCGTTATAAAGACGCAACTGTTGCACTTGATGCCTTTCGGCAAATGCAACTTTTCATATCATTTGACGATAAGCAGCAATTATTTCACACAGAACTTGTCAAGTACGGTGTGGGATACCACAAAGCAGCAGAAGCCGCTAGGATTTTAGCATCTGGAAAGCCAGATGAACTTTTGACCACTCAAGAAATACAACTTGTCATAGAAGTTTGTCAAGAGTGGTCAAGACAACATAAGCGCTTAACTTCGCTATTAAAAGAAAGATAAACTTAAATAACAAAAGACTTTGTTACACTTACCTTCTGATGAAAGGAATACTGGAATTCACCTCTCGGAAACTTGACAATTAAAAAATAGTGAAAACGCTAAAATGAAAAGCCTAGAAGGTAAAGTAATATTGGTCACAGGTGCGACGCGGGGCATTGGTAAGGGAATTGCCATTGGACTTGGTGAGGCAGGTGCAACTGTGTACGTTACGGGTCGCCGCCTAAATAACTCTGAAGAGAGTGATGATGTATCAGGCAGCCTTGCTCAAACCCAAACTGCAGTTGAGGAAGTTGGCGGTGTCTGTATTCCTGTTCAGGTAGATCACAGCGAGGATGAGCAAGTCCGTTTGCTTTTCGAGCGCATCAAAGATGAACAGGATGGACATCTCGATATACTGGTTAATAATGCTTACTCAGGGGTTCAAGTCTTAAGCAACGCTCATGGGCAGCCCTTCTGGGATAGTGAACCAAGCCTTTGGGATGCATGTAACAACGTTGGTCTTCGCAGCCACTATGTTTCGAGTATTTTTGCTGCCCAACTGATGACCAAACGCAATTCTGGACTAATTTGCACCATTTCATCATGGGGCAGCTTGTCCTACATTTTTGGTGCAGCATATGGTACAGGTAAAGCTGCGTGCGATCGCCTAGCTGCTGATATGGCTGTTGAGTTAAAACCACATAACGTCGCTTCTATTTCAATTTGGCCGGGGATTGTTGGCACTGAGCACTTTTCTCGTATAGCTTCTGAAATGAGCGAAAAAAATGTGAATGATCAGAATTACGCCATGTTTACTGAGCGCTACAATTGGGAGACACCCTTATTAACAGGACGAGTCTTGACTGCGCTTGCAAGCGAGCCAAATATCATCAGTCGTACAGGAAGAGTGCAGATTGTTGCCGAACTGGCACGGCAATATGGACTAGTAGATCAAGATGGAAATCGTCCCGTATCGCTACGCTCATTGCGTTTTCTTCTGTCCTCTGCTTTGCCCCAATTGAAAGACTACTCATGGCTCATCCCTGATATTAACGTGCCCTGGCCACTGTTACTACTGGGATTACTGAGTTCTCCTAAAGTTTAACTTGAGTGTCAGTTTTTGGCTACTTTCTTTGAATTAGGGAGGTTGCCCAAAAGAGTTTGCCAATCAATAGTAGATGGCCTTGTTCCGGAGTTTACCAACTCAAAAACTAGCCCTTCACAACCAGGGTTCTGGAGGCATTCGACACAGGCTGCGGCTACATCAATCCTGCTCGTTTGACCAACAAGTGTGTCACCTGTACCGACGACTACACCAGACTTGCCACTTGTCTTTGCCTTGAGAAGGGTGTTGAGATCGTATGAAGTGTAAGGACCATCAATAAGACGTCCTGGGCGGATGATGGTGTACGGCAATCCCGAACTGATGATGGCTTCCTCACCCTTTTGTTTGGCATCAAGTACGCCGTATGCATTGAGAAGGCTGAAAGGCAACTTATCCTTGCGTTGTATTCCGCAGGAAGATACAAAAACAAACCTTTTCAAATTGTGAGGTGCTGCTGCTACCAAGTTAATAACACCCTGTGCATCAACCTTTGAAGGACTGTTCTTTGCCTTTGCTTCACTCTCTTTAGAATCAAGAAACAACTGAACCCATTCAATCAAATTGGGGGTTTTGTCAAACTCCCATCGATCCGAGGGAAAAGCTGTGGTTCCAGTAGCACATATGATGTTTGTGACATCCGGCATCGCCGATGGAAGTGTAGCTGCGTCACGTATGTCACCGATCGCAATTTCTACTCTGTTATTAAACATTTTTTCGGCTTTTGCCGCATTGCGAGTCAGGATACGAACTTTCAAACCCTTTTCTAACAAATTGCTGATCGCAAGTTGCCCGACTCCACCAGTACCACCCGCAACAAGCACTAAATCCCCTGAAATCATAATTTTACCAAGATCTTTATATCGTTACTTTACCTAAATTCTGGCTGAGGGGTTTTTATTGGGCGATGGGGGCGATACCGCCGTTGCCTTGGGCATCGCATAGCCTGAATTTGAGTATATCTTCTGTCTGTGCTGCAATTTGCCCTTAGCTTTTCAAAATTATTTTGTCATCAACGATCGCCACCTTCACCGGATTTTCTAATTGCGATAATCGAAAATCTAATGCTTGCTCATGGTGGAGTGCGATCGCTCGAAACTTATCGAGCGCTTTCTGATAATCCGATTGTGCCTGCATAAAATCACCAACAGCGCTGTCTATGGCTACCCTGTGGCGAACGTGCTGCCTAAAACCCTCATCCTGCAAAGGATCTGGATTTGGAGGTATTGATTGTGTTTGTCTTTTCTTTCTAGCTTTTTGCAATTGCTCCAGCCTAACCAGAGCGCTTAGGAGCGAGCGCTCTGGATCTGCCATCGCCGGCAATGAAAAGCGAGGTTTTTTCGCGTGCTGCTGCCAGTAAATTACATCTTGCTCACATTGCGCGATCTGCGATTCTAAAGATTCAAGCAATTCCTCTGGCTTTCCTGCTGGATGTGACCTAAACTTATATCCTGAAAGGTACTTTGGTGCAAGATGCTTGTAATTGGATTCCCAATCTAAATCTGTTTGTTTTTTCGCCAATTCCTGCTGTAATTTGGTGAGATGCGATCGCTCGTCTGGCAAAGATTGCCTAGCGATGGCAAGCGAGCGCCGCAATATGTCCTCTTTTGCGCGTGCTTTAAGCAAGGTTGTTTGGCTTTCTATTAATTGCTTGATATCGGCGACAGGCGAATTGGAGGGAACTTCAGCATCTGGGAATTTTTGAATCATTAATAATGCTTGCTCAAATTGCTGAATCTCCTCAAGTCGCTTTTTAATTTTGGTTTGTTGAGAGGCGACCGCTTCCTCCAATACATGAATTTCCGATTGAAGGGCTGCGATGCGATCAGTGCCCTGTGGCTCTGGGGCAGATGCACGGAGATTGGTTTCTATTTTACTTCTTGGCATATAAAATTCTTAAAAACTGGCTATATTGGTGGTTTATGGCTAATGAGCTTTATTGTCAGGGAATGAAAATTTTGTGGTGTGCGATCGCTTTTTAGCGTGATCTTAGCTCATGATGTTTTCTGATCGCCAACACTATTTACCAACTTTTATACTTAAGTTGGCGATGAGTGCGACTTACCATAAATTTATAAGCTTGCTTAATTTTCTGTAACATGCGAAACTTATATATTAGGGATATACTCAAAGTAATTGAGCCAATTTTTAGTTCGCATCTGCTAAAAGATATATGTAATTCAACCTGGATTGCCAAGCATGATCGGTTTAATGGCGAAAATTGTGCTGTGACAAATAAAGGCAGAATTACATTCAAGGCATCAGTTGGCTAGATCTCTTACCATTACCAAAAATGCTTGATACAGCTGAAGTTATAGAAGTTCTCAGACTCTAAACCAGATGAGGCGGCTAAGAATCAATCTCAGCTAATTCCATCCAGCGTTCAGTTGCCGTATCAATTCCTTGCTTGAGTGATTCTACTTGTTCATAAAGTTTTTGGACTTGAGAGTAATTGCCTGGTGCGACATTAGAGAGTGCTTTCTCTGTTTCTGCTTTCTGTGTTTCGAGTTGAGCTATTTTACCTTCTAGCTGTTCAAATTCACGCTTTTCCCAATTTGAGAGTCCACGCCGCTTTTTGTTTTGCGTCTCTTTGGGTGAAGACTGAGTTTTTTCCGCCTCTACATTTTTCGCTTTGTCTTTACTGCTAGCAGTTTGTTGCTGCTTTTCCTCCTCTGCTTTTTTGTAATCTAGATAAACTGAATAATTACCGGGATATTGACGAATATAACCATCTTCAAAGGCAAAGATTGTATCTACAGTGCGATCAAGAAAGTAGCGATCATGAGAAACGACAATGACACAAGCTGAAAAATCTTCTAAATAGTCTTCTAGCACAGCCAGTGTTTGCACATCCAAATCGTTCGTTGGTTCGTCTAATATTAACACATTTGGCGCACCCATCAAAACGCGCAATAAAAACAACCGCCGTTTTTCACCACCGGAAAGTTTGTTAATTGGCGCATATTGTTGGTTAGGTGGAAACAAAAATCGCTCTAACATTTGGGAAGCAGTAATTTTGGTTCCGTCGGCTATAGTGACAAACTCTCCTTCTTCTTTAATATAGTCAATGACGCGCTGGTTATCGTTTCCTGCTGTGAGTAATTCTTCTGAATGCTGGTCAAAATAACCAAAATGAACGGTCGTCCCAATTTCCACACTACCAGAATCTGGTTGAATGCGGCCTGTAATCATATCCATTAACGTAGATTTACCTGCACCATTACTACCGATGATGCCAATACGATCTTCCGGACTGAACTCATAGGTAAAATTCTTAATTAAGGTGCGTTCGTTGTAAGATTTGGATATGTTCTCAAGTTCAATAACTTTTTTCCCAATGCGACGACTGACTGTGGCAATATCAACTTTACCGTGAGCTTGTTTAAACTCAGTTTGCTGCATATCTCTGATACGATCAATTCTGGCTTTTTGTTTCGTACTACGAGCTTTTGGGCCTCGTTTCAGCCATTCTAATTCGCGCCGCAATACACCTTGATGTTTGCGCTGACTACTCACTGCAGATTCTTCAGCTAACGCTTTCTTTTCCAAATAATATGAATAGTTCCCTGCGTAGCTATAAATATCTCCTCTATCAATTTCAACAATGCGATTGGTAACGCGATCTAAAAAGTAACGATCATGAGTTATCAATAAGAGTGCACCGCGATAACGATTTAAATAACTTTGTAACCATTCAACAGAAAGTGCGTCTAGATGGTTTGTTGGTTCATCCATCAGCAATAAATCTGGTTCTGATAGCAAAGCTGTAGCTAAAGCAATACGCTTGCGATAACCGCCAGATAAAGTGGCGATCGCTGCATTAAAGTCAGTAATTCCTAACTTCGTCAGCATAATTTTGGCGTTACTTTCTAAATCCCACGCACCAGTGACTTCCATCCGCTGCATAACGGTAGAAAGCTGCCCCATCAACTGTCTATCTTCAGGTGTATGAGCTAATTTAGCCGAAAGTTCCTCATACTCACGCACTAAGGACATTTGTTCCTCGCTATCAGCGAAGATTTGCTCTAAAATTGTCCGATTTTCATCTAAATCTGGTTGTTGGGGTAAGTAGATCACTTTAGAGCCGGAGGTTGTCAACATTTGACCCCCATCTATTGGTTCTAATCCAGCAATCATTTTTAATAGTGTTGACTTGCCAGAGCCATTAGTTCCAATTAAGCCTACTTTATCAGTAGCATCTAAGCTAAAGCTAGCATCTTTGAGAATTTCCTTGATGCCAAAATCTTTTTTGACTGATTGTAATGTAATTAGACTCATCGAGTTTAGTTAGTTGTTAATTGTTGGTAGGGGCGGGTTTAATTGTCTCATTCGTCGTGTGGAAACGAAAAATATTGTGAAACCCGCCCGTACTGTAGGAGCGGGTTTAATTGTCTCATTCGTCGTGTGGAAACGAAAAATATTGTGAAACCCGCCCGTACTGTAGGAGCGGGTTTAATTGTCTCATTCGTCGTGTGGAAACGAAAAATATTGTGAAACCCGCCCGTACAGTTGTATGTTGTTTTCATAACCATTAATTACTAACCTCTTAAACAAATAAATCCAACGGTAAGTGCCCACACAATTCGTTAATACCTTCTTTGGAGTAAGACTGACAAGATACGAGTACACCGCGATGATGTCCTGAATATGAATCGAGATAACACAAGCCATTTTTCCCGTTTAACTTAATATAAACTGGTCCTTCAATAACGGGTAAATTATTTGGTGGTTCGTATCCTAGAGCCAGAGAATAAGTTTTCATAGCGAGCATTCCTTCCTGTGCTGTATCAGCGCAAATGCCCAAGATTTGATAGTCAGAAAGGCTGGCAAAAAAAAGTAAAGCCTCGCGAATTATACTCTTTTCTGATTGCTTAATTGCTGGTGCAATGTCTACGCAGTTAAATTTATTCAGAATTGTTTTTGCTTCTTGGATAGTAATATTTTTACTTGACATAAATAAATTTCTTAACTATGTTTATTACAATATGAATTCTGGTTATCCCTGTTCTTTGAATGTAGAAGTTTGTAGATAAGTGAATCTTGCTTACATAGAGTGAAGTTCTTCTACCAATCTACTTATTCCTAAACGTTTTTTGTATGAGTAGGGCATTGGCCCTACCAGCATTTTAGGAATCTGATTTATTCTGCACGTTGCCTAGGTTAAACAGGAATGGTACACTGCCGTTAGATCCCATGACCAAAACTTTTGGCATTTGAGCGCCGCCACTCTTCCAAGCTTCAATTGCTTCTTTTTGTAGAACCATCTGTCCCCCTTGGGCTTTCAAAGTTTCAGCCAAAAGTCTTTGAGCTTCTGCCTTACCTTTAGCACGATTGACATCTGCTTGCGCTTCTTGTTCAGCTTCCTGCGCTACATAGACGGCTCTTTGCGCTCGCTGTTCCGCAATTTGTTTTTCCTCAACTGCTCTTGCAAATTCAGGAGAGAAAGTTAAGTCAATCACACTAGTATCTAAAACTATTATCCCATATTTATCCAAACGTTGACTTAATGCTATGTCAAAATCGTCCTTCAATTCACTTCTCTTGGTAATGGCTTCCTCAACTGTTCTTCTAGCAGCAGCAATTTTAAAGGATTCTTGCGTTTGAGGTGCGATAATTTTAGCGACGATATTTTCTAACGTCCCTTGTTTCCTTCTTACCTGAACAACCTGTACGGGATCGAGACGAAAGTTAATAGCAAATCTTGCTGTTAATGTTTGCAAATCCTTTGTTGAACTCTCTGCTGGCACCTCAAATTTTTGCACTGTCAAATCGTACACATCTATAACTGAAATAAAGGGTGCTCTTAGATGAATACCCTCTGTCAAAACGCCATCCTTAGCTTTACCCAATATGCTAATTACACCAGCTTGTCCTGGATTAATAATGAAAAAGGAATTGAGGCTGAGTAGAACAGCGATCGCTACAATAACTCCCCCCACTATCCCTTGCCAACTTCCTAATTGCTGATTTTTCAACTCCTCATCTCCTTTTTTATATTTGCTAACTCTTGCTTTATGGTGATACCTTACTCTCGGTACTCATGGTAGTATCAGTCTCCCACAACTGCAAACGACCGTGGTTAAAGCATCTGCATCTCATAGATCATCAAGAAGGCAATCGCGTTCAGTCCATCCCCTCAAGCGCCTGCTTGACTATGGATATCAGTATCGTAATCAAATTTGGCAGGCAACTGCTTGTTCCATCGCCAATAAAATTTTTGACTTGGCACCACCCCTGTTGATTGGCATCGCTGTTGATGTGGTGGTAAAACAGCACGATTCTATCATCGCCCAGTGGGGAGTTAAAGATGTCTTTCAGCAGTTTTTGATTCTCTCGTTCCTGACTGTCGTTATCTGGATACTAGAATCTGTGTTTGAGTATGCCTTCGCCCGACTTTGGCGTAATTTAGGGCAGAATATTCAACACGACTTGCGTCTGGATGCTTACAAACATCTCCAAGAGTTGGAACTAGAATATTTTGAAGAACGCAGCACAGGCGGTTTAATGTCGATCCTGAGTGACGACATCAATCAACTGGAACGCTTTCTAGATGGGGGAGCAAACGACATTCTACAAGTTTTGACAACAGTTGTCATTATTGGTGGTGTTTTCTTTATTTTGGCTCCTAGTGTGGCATGGATGGCAATGTTACCGATCCCATTCATTCTTTGGGCTTCGTTTGCATATCAGGATTTGCTGGCACCTCGCTACGCTGATGTGCGAGAAAAGGTAGGTTTGCTCAACTCGCGCTTGGCAAATAATTTGGGCGGTATTACGACGATCAAAAGTTTCACATCTGAAGATTATGAAGCCTCACGTTTAGCAGAAGAAAGTGAAGCGTATCGTCGGAGTAATGCCAAAGCTATTAAACTTTCAGCCGCATTCGTTCCCTTAATTCGGATGTTGATTTTGGTAGGATTTACAGCATTGCTGTTGTATGGTGGAATGGCAGCAGTGAATCATACAATGTCTGTCGGCACATACAGCGTGTTGGTGTTTTTAATCCAGCGATTACTTTGGCCTTTAACTAGATTAGGTGACACTTTTGACCAATATCAACGGGCAATGGCTTCTACTAATCGAGTCATGAATTTGCTGGATACACCGATCGCAATTCATACAGGCGATCGTCCTTTACCAATTGAGACAGTACGCGGCGAAGTCGATTTTAAAAATGTGACTTTTGCTTATAAAGATAGACACCCAGTCACGAAAAATCTCTCGTTGCATATTCCTGCTGGGAAAACAATTGCCATTGTCGGTGCTACTGGTTCGGGAAAAAGCACTTTAGTTAAGCTTTTATTGCGCTTGTACGAAGTGCAATCGGGAACGATTACCGTAGATAGCATTGATATCCAAAAGTTACAATTGCGGGACTTGCGTCAGTGTATTGGCTTAGTAAGTCAGGATGTATTTTTATTTCATGGTACTGTCGCAGAAAACATCGCATACGGCAAATTGGACGCCTCAGATCAAGAAATCATCAAGGCGGCTGAAATTGCTGAGGCAGACGATTTTATCATGCGATTGCCTCAAAAGTATGAAACTATTGTCGGCGAAAGGGGGCAAAAGTTATCAGGCGGACAACGACAGCGAATTGCGATCGCCCGTGCTGTCTTGAAAAACCCACCAATTTTGATTTTAGATGAAGCCACATCGGCAGTGGACAATGAGACAGAAGCTGCAATTCAGCGATCCCTGGAACGGATTACTGTAAATAGAACAACCGTGGCGATCGCCCACCGTCTTTCCACCATCCGCAATGCCGACTGTATTTATGTCATGGAATATGGAAAATTGGTAGAGTCAGGAACTCATGAAGAATTGCTCGCAAAAAATGGAATTTATGCAAGTCTCTGGCGTGTGCAGTCAGGTTTAAGGTAAACAAAATCTAGTCTCTTATCTTTCTTTTTTTCCAATGGGTAATATCATGTTCGGTAAATAAGTTATAAATCAGAGATAGGTTTGTAGTTGAGCTTTAGCTCTCTTAAGAGTTTGCGAAGATAGCACAACTACAAACATTATTCCAAGTGTTCAACCGAACATGATACAAGTTAGAGCGAGACGCTCTTGTGTTGAGTTTATTTTGCAATTATGAGCTAGCTCATAGAAGTTGTAGATAGCAGGTGTCAGAGTAAAGGTAGTTCAAAATTACGAGGGTAGCGGGTATGATGTTTACAAAAGCTTCATACAACCGCATCTCAACTAAAAACTCTTATTCTCACTACCTCTCTACGAAAAACTATGAAAACACTGCTAAAAACATCTACGTTACTCCTTGCTCTCTCCACCTGTATTTCAGCTACTTTTTCCTTAAAAGCCTCTGCAGATTCTACTGCTGACTTAATCCTTAGTCTGAAATGCCAAGGCGGTTACAATATCAATGTTTGGAAAAAGCATTCTTCCGGAGAACTTCTCTACCGCTCTACAGGTTCCCACGGTAATTTGAGTTTAGGCAAAGGAACGAGCAAAGCGACAGAAGGAGTTCGAGTTTATAAGTTTCGGAATGGCATTTATGAATATTGGGTGTGGGATGGCACCCTTGATAGTCAGCAGTCTGGAACTTTAGAGGTTTATAAAAACAACAATATCCAATTGCAGAAAGCTTGTACAAAAATTTGATGGTTGAGTCATTTTGACGCTCCCCAGTTCCTTTAGGCAAAGGAATTGTGTCAGAGGTTCAGCCGGAGTTTTCACACAAAAGGCACGACAGAAGACTTAATCCCAAACAAGAGCCGCTCGCACTTTAAGAGCACTATGAACGAAACGATTATTACCGCGAAAATGCACAAGGATGGGACAGTGACTCAGGTCTTGCCTGACGGGAGCGAAAGACCTGTTCCTATGCTGCCTATGCGTCCCATGACGGAAGAAGAAGTCCACGCAGCGGCTTTGAGCGACCCTGACGCACTTCCCATGACCGAAACTGAATTACGCAACGCCAGACGTGTTCCCCGCGTTAAAACTATGCGCCGCGCATTACACCTGACACAGGAGGAATTTGCAGCGCGTTACCGTATCCCGCTTGGCACGTTGCGGGACTGGGAGCAAGGACGCAGCGAACCCGACCAAACCGCAAAGGCATACCTTAAAGTGATTGCTGCCAAGGAAAGAAGCTATCTATCAGGCATTGCAGTTTACCCCGCATTGAGGGTTTTTATCTGTTTTTACTGACATAAATTCAATGTCTGACGGGCCCATTTATGTTTCACTAATGAATTGTGTAAGAGGTTCAGCCGGAGTTTTAACGCAATCGGTACGATAGAAGACTTAATCCCAAACAAAAAATAAATTCGATGAGTAAGAGGCTTTTGCACTTTAAGAGCACTCAAGTTGAACGTAAATTAAAACGTATCTTTAGAAACTTGTCTGTTTTGAATTAGGCGATCGCTCATCCTTCCAGGCAGGGGAGCAAGCATAGGGAGGAAACTCCCCTCTCCCTCAAGAATGCTCCCTACATAACTATGGAAATAAACCTACCATTAAAAATTGCTATAAAGCTTGCAACTCGGGCTTTTTTAATTTTTAATTCCGCGCTCGTAGTACTAGAATGTTGTCTTAACAAATAGATTGTCTTTAGTATTGGGAGTTGTTGCCCGCTTCACCACAGGTTTTGCCACCATCCGCATACCTCCTGGTGCTGCTAAAGTCAAACCCCGACGTACAGGGCGCACGGGACGCTTGTTCATCAGGGAGAGTTGAAAGCGCGATAGAATTGTTGCTAACACGAGTTTCATTTCATACTGAGCAAAAGCCATCCCAATACAGCGACGATTCCCGCCACCAAAGGGCAAATACTCATAAGGGGAAAATTGTCTTTCTAAAAAGCGTTCTGGTTTGAACTGCTTTGAGTCGGGATAGACTTCTTTGCGATGGTGCGCTAAGTAGATACTCGGAGCGATGACTGTTCCTTCTGGGAGGTTGTAACCCATAATTACCATTGGGGATTTGGTAATCCGCACAAAACCACCCGTAACAATGGGGTAGATGCGCAGTGTTTCTTGGCAAACTGCTGTTAAATACGGTAGTTTAGCAATGAGACTTGGATCTGGGTTGTCACCAAGAAAGTCGAGTTCTGCCTGCAATTTGTCACGGACTTCAGGAGTGCGATCGCACCAGTAAAACGCCCAGGTTAATGCGGATGCAGTGGTTTCGTGTCCCGCAACCAACAGAGTCATCAACTCATCGTGTAACTCTTCATCCGTCATTGACTGACCGTCTGCGTAACGAGCTGACATCATTAAACTAAGAATATCTTGGCGATTTTGGTTTAATTCAGCCCGACGTTCGCGAATGAGTCCATAAATAAGTTCATCAATTTGTCGTCGTAATTGCAAAATTTGTCCCCACGGACTCCATGCACCCAAATCTTTTTGGATGAACGGAAAAAAGAAAGCCATAGACATTAAGGGGGAACCCATCATATCTAGCAATTTTGTCAGCCCTTGGCGAAGTTCTTGAAAACGTTGTCCCTCATCTAAGCCAAACACTGCCCGCAAGATGACGCGTAGGGTAATTTCTTGCATTGATGCTCGAATTTGAAAAGGCTGCCCAAGGCTCCATTCGTTACTGACTTGCTGCGTAATTTCACGAATATTTTCACCATAAGCCCGCATCCGTTCGCCATGAAAAGGAGGAGTTAACAATTGACGTTGGCGCTGGTGGCGATCGCCATCCTGCAAAATCAGGGAGTTCGCTCCCAGTAAAAATTGTAGCCCTTTGTTTGCCCTGCCAGCATCAAACTGGTCCGAAGCAGCCGCAAAAATTTGTTGTAGTGCTTGCGGGTGACTGAAAACGATTATACCAGGACCATTCCGACGCCAGATGGTAAAGTTGTCACCATAAACTTTAGCGAAATCCTCCATGTATTTCAACGGCTGGAAAAGGAATTTTATCCGCCGCAGAAATGTCGGCACTTTTGGACCATCAGGTAGGCTGTTAGTTGCTGTCATAGCCACTTGTAGAATTGAATGCTTCTTTATTGTGGCAATTTTAGATGTGATTTGGACGTAGACAGTATTTTGTACAAAGTTGCAAGGGAGCTAGCGCGTATGAGGCAATGACTATTTTGATCCCGTGGAGACACATCTGACGCTTCATCAACTGCAAAAAACCAAATGTCTATTGAACCTTTATCTAATCAAACCAAGTCTAAATAATAGTCAACTAATTCTGGCGTTCTACACAAAAGAACACCCCAAATTGAATTTTTCATCTATCAATTGAGGAGACGGAAGCAAGGAAAAGCATTTTAGCTTGCAGGGTGCAAGCTCTACCATTTGCAGTTTTAAGATTTTTTCAATGATATCGGATAGTAGCGCGTCTGATTCTCGCCGAGTCTCCTGTAATCACAACAATTCATGTTTTCATGCACTCACAGAATCTAATAGCTTCATTTGATATAGCAATCCTAATTGATTGGTGAAAATCGCGTATGCTAAAATTCCCGACTTCGTAAGAGTTGTCGGGAATCTTGTTGTTCACGAATGATTTAGGATTGCTATAACCAACTAGTATATATTTATTTTTATAGTAAATCTCATGTTTAAGAAAATTAATAGAATAGAATTGAATGCTCTAAGAAGAGCGTAAGTGTGGTTTTTGAGCAATGATTTAGTACTGAAAACAATGCATTAGTAGCAATGAATGAACTCAGTATAAAATTTAACTAAACCTTAAGGAATAGAATTTTATGACTGCGATCGTCCTTCTATGAGGTAAGCAGATGGGCACAAATAAATAAAGGTTTGTACGCTTCAGCGCCCTAGATATCAGCGCTGAAGCGCAACTACGAGCCTTTACATAAATTCATATAGTTAGGTTTTTTTGTATCGATCTACTTACTCGTGTTTCATCTCCGAACCCAGAACTCGAGCCAAACCTACTCAGTATTTTGGACTATTTATCCTTATATTTTTCTCATAACAAATCATTCATTAGATAGATACAATGAGTTTTTGCAATATGATAGTAATCTGGATATATAGAGACAGTTCAATAAGTCATACATAAATACGTCAACAATAAATGTCTTTCAAAGAATTACTTATTGTAAAACTGGGAGACACGTATATTTTGTGTTCGAGTAACTACTCCTATTATTTTCACTTCTTTTCCGGATTTCGGAAATATAACCTTTGAACTGCTACGTAATTGAGTGAATTGAAAATGAAAAAACTATCATTGTTTCTCCTTAGCAGTATTTTACTGTTAGGTACTGTTGCTTGCCAAGACACCGCTAAGACTTCTGCTAATGCTCCCGATTCAACTAAAGAAAATACTAACGTGCCAGATGCAAAGACAGTTGAGGCCAACAAAGACGACGCCCAAAGCCAAATGCGTAGAAATCAGCTAAATGCTGATATTCGAGCACATGAAGAGCGCAATAATACCTTTAACAAAGGCGGTACAAAGAGAACTGATGCAGCCTTGGCTACAGAAGTTCGCGATAAGTTGGAGGCAAACATACCTGGAAGTCAGCTACTCGTTGACGCTAAAGATGGAGTAGTGACTATATCAGGAAATATTTTTCATTCGGCAAATATGAAAAAGATAGAACTGGCAAAGCAGATAAAAGGTGTCAAAAGCGTAGTAAATAACGTAAAGGTTGTTCAACCTAAGACGAAAAGCTAAGGGACTGCACAAAAATTAAGTATAACTTAATTGAACACTCCGCATAACTTTTAGTTACGCGGATTCCTGCCTCAATGTCAAAACTTGCGATTGGCAGGGTTGCCCCAACTTAAGTGCCTGAATCCACTTTCCCTTTCAGCTCGCCTTGTTGGCTCAAGAGTGACTAAAGACGTTCATAACAACTAATAAATTCTCTTAGCACCCATCCCCATACTTTGTATTCACCGTTATAGTAGCCGCCAACTTTAGCCCAAGAACGTCCTTGTTCATCTGAATTAGATTCAAGGATATTAACTTGTCTACCATTTTTAACTGCGTTCACGACACGCCCATTTGGTTTTTCTCGTACATTCAGGGGAGTACCAGTAGGATCAGTGACTTTACAGACTGAAGCTGCTGTCGTCGGTGGCAAAGCTATCAACAGTCCTGTACTTAAACCAATTAATCCGCCACCAATAATCTTAAGCATGTATATATTCTTGAGTCCCTACATTTTTACAAAGCTAGCTTCAGCCACATGGAGATACCAAGCGCGATCGCACTATTTTTATGTGAAGATTTTGCAAAGGAAATTTCTTGTTGCTACTTTCAAGTGATGAAATTAAAGCCAAGACACACCAATCATGCTTCAGCCCGTTAGGAAAATTAGTGTTTATCTACGCCATATTTACGTACTTTTACAAATTCTGTGTATTCACTCGTCAATAGTGACGTGCAAAATGATATGACAGTGTAGACGTTTGATCTACAAGAGGTTTTGTATGCGTACATTTTCTTATTGGTTCGATAAACTACAGCAAAGCATACGTAGCATGGCAGCTTTGGGCTTATTGTGTGTAGTTTTGGTGTGGTCATTTCCTGCACAAGCAGCTGCTACTCGCGTCAGTTCGCGAATGGAAGAACAGATTTTACAAGTTATCCGCAAACACCCAGAAGTCCTGATCGAGTCTGTTCAAGCCTACCAACTGCAACAACAACAGCAGCAACAGCAAAAAGTACAGCAAGCGCGGCAGGCATTTATACAGGAATTAGAAACCAATCCTCAAACTATCATTGGTGATTCTCCCATTACTGGAGCTGCTGAGTCAAAAACTGTGCTTGTAGAGTTCTCGGACTTTGAATGTCCCTATTGTGCTAAGGCACATGAAACCTTGAAAAAGTTGATGGAAAAATATCCTGATCGATTCAAACTCGTCTACAAACATTTCCCTTTGTTTAATATTCATGCCGAAGCATTACCTGCAGCAAGATCTGCTTGGGCTGCAACGCAGCAAGGACATTTCTGGGAGTACCAAGACGCATTATTTAGCCAACAAGATAAATTGGGGGAAGCGTTGTATGTTGCTACTGCTAAAAAATTGAATCTGGATTTAGATAAGTTCAATAGTGACAGAAATCTTGCTGACGCCTCGATTCAAAAAGACTTTCGTCTGGCTGAACAATTGGGGCTTTCTGGTACACCTTTCTTCATCCTTAATGGCCAAGCTCTCACTGGTTCAGTTCAGTTAGCCGATTTTGAAAAGATTTTGGCACTGGCCCAGACGGAGCCAGAAGTCAAGACTCAAGAGTCAGCAAACGAGAATCAGCAGACAGGAGACGAAAGTCAGAAGTCAGCAGACGTGATTCAAGAGTCACCCGACAAAAGTTAGGAAGGAGTAAGGATACAGGCAGAGGTGTGTAGGGGCGGGTTTAATAGAAAGAACATTGAGCGCAAACACGGGGGTCTGATAAAACCCGCCCATACAGGCAGGCAGAGGTGTGTAGGGGCGGGTTTAATAGAAAGAACATTGAGCGCAAACACGGGGGTCTGATAAAACCCGCCCATACAGGCAGGCAGAGGTGTGTAGGGGCGGGTTTAATAGAAAGAACATTGAGCGCAAACACGGGGATCTGATAAAACCTGCCCATACAGGAGTTAGGAATTATGAGTTATAACTTATAAATTAAACTTCTTAACTCCAGATCCCATTACCTATTACCCAATTTATGCATCGAATGGTATGGGTATTGACTCCCATCTTCTTTCTTGTTTCATCGTGTGATGTCATTTTTCGTGAGAATCCTTTTGTGCATCTACCTCCAGAACAAACTGAAGTGCCATTAACCGGGAAAAATCTTTCGCGGCTGGAACAACAGGTGATTGTAGAAATGAATAAGGCAAGGACAAAACCTGCTGCTTTTGCGGTTGTATTAGAAAACTATCGGCGGCGCTTTGAAGGTAACCGAGTCAAAATTACTAGTCATCTTTACTTGCAGACAACAGAAGGCGTAAAAGCGGTGGATGAGGCGATCGCTTTTCTGAAGTCAGTTCATCCTGTGGGATCTCTCGTTGCATCCAAGGGGTTGTCTTTAGCAGCTCGAGATCATGTCAAAGATCAAGGAGTCAAAGGTATCATCGGTCACTATGGTAGCGACAAAAGCGACCCCTTCAAACGTATGAGCCGTTACGGAAATTGGAAAGTTATTGCTGGGGAAAATATCAGCTATGGTTCTAATACGGCACAGGATATTGTCATGCAGTTAATTATTGATGATGGTGTGCCTGATCGCGGTCATAGACATAATATGTTTAACCCGGCTTTTAAGGTAGCAGGAGTTGCTTTTGGGATTCACAAAACTTATAGGCAGATGTGTGTGATTGACTATGCTGAAAAATATGTAGAAAATTCGTAAGTTCAACAGATGAGCGATCGCCAAAGTTATACTTCTTCAAAATCCTTAAGCCTTAACGTCCAAGTTCAAGGCAAAGGCTTCCCAATTCTTTGCTTACATGGGCATCCTGGTTCTAGTTCTAGTCTATCTGTCTTTACCAATCACCTCTCAAAACGTTTTAAAACTATTGCTCCAGACCTGCGAGGATATGGCAAAAGTCGTTTTCATGAAAAATTTTCCATGAATGACCATTTGACCGACTTAGAGACGCTTCTAGACCGCTTTCACATCGAAAAATGTTTAGTATTGGGATGGTCTTTAGGTGGTATTCTAGCGATGGAACTGGCACTCAAACTACCACAACGCATCACTGGGCTAATTTTAGTAGCGACAGCTGCCCGACCAATAGGTAACCATCCACCCGTAACTTGGCAGGATAATCTCTACACTGGGATTGCCGCACTCTTAAGCTGTATCCAACCAAATTGGCAGTGGAATATTGAGAATTTTGGCAAGCGATCGCTCTTCCGCTACCTAATCCAACAACACACCCCCACTGCTTACCGCTATATTGCAACCGTTGCAGTGCCAGCTTATTTGCAAACCTCTAAGACGGCAACCAACGCACTCTACACCTCGATTCAAGCTGGGTACAATCGACTTACAGATCTACATCAAATTCAATGTCCAAGTCTAGTACTTGCTGGTGCACAAGACCGTCACATTACAGCTGATTCTAGCTTAGAAACATCTCGGCACCTAAGAAACTGCGATTGGCAATGTTACTCCAATACTGCCCATCTCTTTCCTTGGGAAATACCCAACACAGTCCTAGATGACATTGATCAATGGCTTGAAGAACACCCGCAATTCTCCTGATATGGTATAAACGATTATTCTCCAGATGTTAGCCTGGAGAAAGAGAATAGCCTTCTGACTGTTAAGGTGTAACACACACTGCACACTTTTTCATAAGGGTCGTGCTGAGTCACAGAACGACAATAATCTTAATGAAAAAGTGTGCTTGTACCTACAGTCTTCTAATTACATTTGACCACTAAAGACAGGCTTTACTTTGCGGTCAATCTTTTCCCCCAAGTCTTCAGCAATTGTAAGAACATTTGGTTTACAGCGCTTAACATCAATAGCAATTCCTTGGGCTCCTTCTTGCTCCAAATCGTCAACGTAACCTTTGATTGACGATTTGGCATCAGCTGCATTCAGGAATGGTCCAAAGTAATAAGTGCAATGGGGGTTTTGCGTCACAATTTCTACCCACCAAGCAAATCCAATGTTATTTAAAGCATTTATCAACAGTTCTCTAAGGTTATCCAAAGTGCTTTTCATGGTTTTCGTCTATTTCTAAATTTCGTATGTGGTGTTAAACGCAATGCTGTCATCTTTTCATCTTCACATTTCTTTATACTCTTTTACTCTGTTTTTTTCAAATAATTTTTTATTTATTCAAATACAACGTGTTTATCCAGCGTTGGCGATAAATTTCATACAGTGCTATCCCAGCTGCTACAGAGGCATTCAAGCTAGGAGTCTTCCCGGTGATTGGAATTGACACTAAGACATCGCAAGAGCGTTGAGTTAACATACTCAAACCTTCGCCTTCAGAGCCTACTACCAAAACAATAGCACCGCTAAAATTCACTGTATGTAGTGGTTTGCCTGACGAAGCTGCAGTACCGTGAATCCAGAAGCCTGCACCTTTTAATTGTTCTAAAGCTCGGTTTAAGTTAACCACTCTGGATACAGGAAAGTTTTCTAAAGCACCAGCAGCAACTTTCATCACTGTGGAAGTGATGCCAGATGCCCTGCGTTGTGGGATCACCAATCCTTGAGCGCCGATCGCCTCTGCTGAGCGAATAATTGCCCCCAAGTTATGGGGATCTGTGATGCTATCAGCCACCACTATGACTGGTGCATCTGTCACAGATTTTGCTTGGGCAATTAATTCGTCTAATTCGACATAGTCATAAGGGGCAATTTGCGCCGCTACACCCTGATGATTTGCTTGCTCAGTAATTTGGTCTAAACGCTTAGGTTCAACTTCGTCAATGAGTGTGCCGTTGTCCTTCGCTTGTGAGACTAAGGAGTGAAAACGCGAGTCGTAGCGCAGGCGGGAAGTAATCCAGATGCGGTTGAGACGACGCTGGTTTTCCAACGCACTCAAAACTGGATAGCGGCCGTATATGAGATCAGTATCTTCTTCTTTTGGTTTGCTGGAAACAGATGGGCGAGAAAGCTTAGGTGAGGACCGCTCAGCAGTAGACTTGGGAACAATACGCTTGGTCTTAATTTTTAAGATAGGCCTACTACTCGTTTCGTCGTTCGTCTTGGTTTTTCTTGGTTTATTTGGCATTTTCTTGGTTGGATATTCTACGCAGGCATGGCGATTTACTTAATTTACAACGCACCTGCTGTCATAATGGATGTTATCATCGGGGGATCACACTACTTTTCGAGATCCAGTTTTTGCAACAGTTCGGTTAATCGCTGGAAATCTGTAATATATAAGTAGCCAATTAAAGTTTCTAAACTAGTTGCTTGTTGATAGGTTTCGGGATCGACGCGCTTAGGACCTTTTGTGGCAGCATTGCGACCTCGTCGGACAATTTCCAACTCGGTATTCCTTAAATGAGGACGGAGCGATCGCATGATTTTAGCTTGTGCTTCTGCTCTCACCTGTGCGACTACTAAATGGTGATAAGTGTCTGGTCTTTGCGGTGGTAACAGATAAAACATTCTTACGTACACTTCGTAAACTGCATCCCCCAAATAGGCTAAAGCACTAGGAGAAAGCTGTTGTAGTTGTGCTGGGGAAATATGAAGAGATAATTGCTCTGTGGTTGCTGTCAGTGGTTGACACCTAGATAAATCCGGGTCATGAGTTTCACATGGTGCATCTAGTAGCTCTTTCTCCTTTGATTTCACAAGTTCATCGTGCCTCACTGGCTACATTTGGGTGGCTGTCTTCGGAGATCTTTGTCTCCGATAACGACCGTGCAGGTCTACTGTACATAAGCAGCTAAAAAAGTCGCTCTTTAGATTTTAGCTTTTTAATTATGTTTGAAA
>JAQYWN010000173.1 GCA_029379265.1 Rhizonema sp. NSF051 | reverse complement strand
TATCATCAATTTTTTGATGTTGCCTGTGTTTCTACAGAGAGGTGCAAGATCTGAGTTTAGTAACTTTGCTGCGCTCAAGTTCAGAACCAATAATTAACCCACCCCCGACATCGTGTAAAGCTGCCGCAAAGTAGATAGTAGAAACTCCATAAGATGTACCAAATTCCACAATTCTTTGAGCCGAGATGGAACGGGCTACTCCGTAAAGGAACCTGCCAACATCTCTTGAAATTGGCAGTAGCGCAGACTGGAACACCGTCGCCTTCTGTTCTGAACTAGTGGAGTTCCAATCAGCCCCACTGGCTAAAAACTGCTGGATAATGACTTCATCACCTGTATCAGCCAGTGTATGTAGCCGTTCGAGTACAGACTGTACCTCTGGAAGCAGCAAGATTGAGTTTGTCGTTGCAGTTGCCATTTTAATTTCCCTAGTGCATCATCACTCTGACTATAAAAAGTTAGAAGAGTGCATGTCGCCTAGATTCTTGCTAGCTTCAACAGATTCTTGCTACTGGTTGAGAAAGATTTTGGGAGTGACACCAACGATGCGCTTAAAGTGGTGGGTTAGATGACTAGAATTGGAGAAACCAACTTGGAAAGCGACTTCAGTAATGCTTAGGTGACGACGTAACAGCAATTGCTTAGCACAATCTACCCGGCATTGAATCACATACTGGTGAACTGAAGTTCCCATCGACTGCTTAAATAAGCGTGAGAAGTGGTATTGGCTCATGCTGACTTCTGCGGCGATTGCACTCAGGCTCAAGTTCTGTTCAAGATGATCGTGAATGTAAGTGATCGCTAGGCGCAGTTTGTAATTTGGCAGTCCACCATTCAAACTGTGCAGGGCGCTCTTGATAGAATAATGTTGCAGAAGGTGTGCTGCTAGCAGGGTTGCGGCTGAATCAGCATATAAACGGCTGTAAACGCCACCTGTTTCTAACACTGATTTCAGTGCTGCCCCGATTTGACAAATCAATGTATCCGGTTGAGCAAAAATTGGCACCAGCTCGATGCTCTCTGGAGAAATCGATTCATAGGCAATGCGGGTAACAAAGCCAGGATCAAGGCAGAGCATTGTGAATTCAGCCTCAAAATTCCAGGACAAACTGTGAGACGCATTAGCAGGGATAACTGCAATCTCACCCTTGCCAATCTGCCCCTGCTGATAGCGTCCATTGATCGTCCACTCAATTGCTTGAGTACGCTGAAAGTGTGGGATGTAAATTTCGTGTTCTGCATCTTGATGCTCTGGAACTTCACCAGGAGGTTGACAGTGATATTCCACCCGAATATCTTGCCAACCAACAGATGCACTCTCAAGCTGCGGTTCACGCTTAAGGCAAAAAGCGTCTTCCCAAGGACGCTCAAAAACTAACGATTTTTCATACAGCATTGTGCTTAGGCTTCTACCACCTGTAAATCGAAGAGCCGTCGCAAAAATTTTCAATCTACTGACTGTTATTTACTTCGACATCTCGCTTGATTTGGTCTACGATCTCAGGCGATCGCCAGCGACAGGATCGCTTTGAAGCCGAGACATTCATATTATATTTTAGACCAGCTTTACCGTCTTGACTCTCAAAGGAAAAGTGTCAACCAAAGTCGAATTCCTTCAATAGTCATGTGTTTTCCAAAAAACTAGTGTAGGGCTTGCACATATGCTCCACTTTCTCCAAAATTAATAACTCGGTTTTCTGTATTCAGCAGAAAGCCAGGATTTTTGGCAAATACTTTTTCCATGTCACTGATTCTTGATGAAATTCAAAAATTAAAACATCTTTCACACATAGGTTTCAGCGTATGCTATCTCGTTTAACAAAAATGGATAAGGGACTTCCAAAGAATAAATTGATCAAAAAAATCAAGAACTTATACCTAAACAATATAACCGACTATTTTGCGCCAAATTCGACGGATTTCCTGGCTTTTCCTCGTACTATTGGACGGATATGTGGTTGATTTAAACTGATAATACGGTCATCAATACTCTATTTGTTATTTTCAGATAACCAGAGTTGTTGAAGATAGACGAATGCGACTATTAGCAACATCTTATATAGTCTTTTACTTAAATTGCTTTGTTTGTATTACCTGCATAATTCACCACAACTGATGCACCGTTACTACCGTGCTTTGAGTGCGATCGCACGTCCAATTCCCCGTGATGATCCTGTAACAATTGCAACTTTCTCTGAAAGAGGTGCCATAAATTCTTTCCTTATTTATTTAAGCAAACGATGGAAATTGTGTTTGATGATTATTTGCTGCAATGGAATTATAGCGGTTTTCAATTAGATCTCATATACTAGTGCCCTCTCTATGTGCCCCGTAACGCAAGTTTGGAAGAGGGGTGCGGTGCTAACATCGGTGAGGGTATTATTATATATGTGATTTGCTCGAGTTGCGCTATATACTGTCAAGCCACAGAGTGTAAGTAATTTGCTTTGCAGAATACAAAGCACCAAATTTCAATAGTTTTTATCAACTTAGATTCAAAAAAAATCTCCTGACAATACCAGATTGGGATTTGCCTCAACAACCAAAAATTCTGGTAATTCCCCAGCTATAAAATAGGTATGAACAAGTAATAAGAAGTTGCAATAATTTATACGTAATCCATCTGCCCTTTGTAAATTTTTATTGGTTTTATTTTTACCTCCCTTGCATTATTATTGCAAATGAGTTTCAATCGTCTCTATGCTCGCTTACTGATAAATTCAGTGGATCTAAGAGAGTCAGAGGACAATAATGAAATTTAACTTTCTACTCAAGTTGCACATGGGATTACTAAAGCAAGACACGTACATTTGGTGACTCGGTATTTGGAGCATCCTTTCCAAAGTGGCTAAATGTTACTAGTACAATTCCTCAGATGACAGGAGACTGTAGAGAAACATCGATATGTAAACTAGATTTTTACCTATTTAGTAAGTTTCTAGTTATTTTGACAGCGCTGTACTAGTACAGTCGCCAACACAACCAAACATCCCTGCAACTGAAGTCGTGCCTACTTCTGGAGAAATCTAATTCAACCCCCCAATAAATTGAGAGAGTTGAGGTAGGTAAAAAATTTAACTTGTAAAATGGCTATTATGAACCGCAAAAAACTACGTGACATCTTTTTTTACCTGCACCAATATATCGGTTTTTTTGTTGGACTGTTGCTAATTGTCATTGGATTAACAGGTAGTTTGTTAGTGTTCGAGCAAGAGTTTGATAACTTTATAATTACACAACAGTATGGGCGCATTACACCCCAACAGGTGCAGGTATCCCCAGAGTCTGTGATGAATACAATTCAGGCTCAGTATGCCGCACGAGGGGATCTCCATCTTTCTCAGATTGAATTGCCAGATACTCCTTCTTCTCCCTACAAAGGGTATTTGTTATCAACTGATGAGCAATTGACAGAAGTTTTTGTCAACCCTTATACAGGCAAAATGATCGGTGAGCGTATACGGGATAAAACTCTCAAAGGTATGATCCTTGAACTGCACTACAGCCTGATGGCCGGCAAAACTGGAACTATAATTGTTGGCATTGCTGCCTTTCTAATGTGTGTCCTCACCATCACAGGTTTACTTCTCTGGCCTGGTTGGCGTAAGCTAATTGCTGGCTTCAAAATTAAGCTTGATGCGAATAGACAGAGGGCGAACTTTGACATTCACAAAGTGGCTGGCATTATTACTGTAGTGTTTTTATTCTTTACTGGCTTTACGGGCTTTTGCTGGAACTTGAGCTTGGATGAGCCGATTGTTTACGCTGTAACATTTACTCCAAAACCATCCAAGCCAGTATCCAAGCCAATTTCTGGTAAATCGACTTTAGGACTAACACAACAACTGAAAACTGCTTCTGCTGCCTTACCTAGTGCTGTTACCAAAAGCATTGATTTTCCCAGCTTACCAGAAGATGCTCTACAAATTCACATGAAGCTACCGCAGGAAAAAGTAGACTATGGGAATAGTACTGTTTATCTCGACTCTTACACGGGTAATGTTTTGCGAGTTGATAATGGTTTAAAGATGTCTTTAGGCGATCGCGTCCTCAACTCCTTTACTCCTCTGCACTATGGTACTTTCGGTGGATTACCAACGCGCATACTCTACGTCTTCGTAGGGCTTGCACCACTGATTCTGTTTTTCACTGGCTTTCTAATGTACTGGTATCGATATTGGAACAAACCTCGACTCAGCAAGCGTACAATAGGACTGTCATCAATGGGTCGAAATTGACTGATGCGCAATCACTCCCGCCTTTTAAGCGATGCCAAAAGCAACTTCTAGGCGTGTACATAGCTTCAAAACACTGTGGGTCAAACAAAACTACCTAACCACTGATTATCACTATTTTTCAAGTTGCAAAACTTAGTTCATCAAGAGTGATTTTCAACGAGCGATCGCAACGGAGCACTAATTCTAAAACTACCCATGCCAAACCAAATAGGGCGGACTACTGAATAAAAATATCTAGGTATATCTTGGCAAATCTTCCGAAAATATCGAATTTTCATAGGAATTAAGTTCACCTAGACTAAACATCCATATATTACATGGATATTTAGTCCGATTTAAAAGGTTTTTTACAGTGTATTACACGGTTTTTTGCTACTATACAGAATCACATCGTGAGCATATTGATTCCCTCAATAACAGCCTTTAAGTAAGTCCGATTTGTGCGCGTATGACACGGAGCATCTGAGTTTGTTATTCCATGTAATACACTGTCTACAGACTTCAGTTTTTTCCTTGGGCAATAAGTTTCCTACTCAACGGCGATTTATGTAGGCTCTACTACCCCCCGATTGGGAAGTTCAAAAGATGCAGCTGTGGTTATAGGAGTATCGCGGTTAGAGACGGTGGGACCTGACTCCGGAGATGGAGAGAGGAGACGATAGTCAGCTTGGCACAGTTGCGGACTCAGAGAACAGCGAACGTAGCCCCGTTGTCTACCATTAAAGTACTTAATCCAAGGACTATCTGGTAAAGCCTCTTCAATTCGAGAACTGGCGGTAAAGCTAGTCGTAATTGAGGTGCCTGCAAATTCCGTGCCGACAATAGCCGAGTCAGGGTTATTGTAGTCCGCCTTCAGGTCACTGACCCAGCTGGCATGGCTATCGCCACTAATGACAATCGGGTTAGCGGGTTGATTTTGGCTTAGAAAGTCAAGGATTCGCTGCCGAGCGGCAACATAGCCATCCCAAGCATCAAGGTTGTATGTTGTATCTGGTCCTGCTGTCCAGTCAACTTGAGTAAAGACAATTTGCTGAGCAATGACATTCCAGCGTGCCGAGGAGTTTTTCAGATTGTGGAACAACCATTTTTCCTGAGGAGTGCCAGTTAAGGTGGCATTGGGGTCAAATGCTTCAGCACAACGCGGTTTAATGCCGTCATTACAGGGTTGGTCGGTGCGGAATTGGCGCGTATCGAGCACATCAAACTCAACTAAGTCACCAAAGGTTAACTTTCGGTAGAGCTGGATACTCGAGCCTTGGGGTTGGGATAATTCCCGCAGAGGCATATGTTCGTAGTAAGCTTGGTAAGCGGCGGCTCGACGTTGTAAAAACGCTTCGGGAGACTGTAGTTCCGGATCTTGTGGAATTCCACCTGCCCAATTATTATCGACTTCGTGATCGTCTGGGGTAACAATCCAAGGGAAAGCTGCGTGAGCCGCTTGCAAGTCAGGATCGCTCTTGTACTGAGCGTAACGGTTGCGGTACCCTAAGAGCGTTACTGGCTCACCGTTTCCTTCATGCGGTCGAAGAGCATTTTGATTGGACGCTCCTTCATAGATGTAGTCCCCTAAGAAAACCACCACGTCTAAATCATCCTGTGCCATGTATTTGTAAGCAGCGTAGTAACCTTGCTCATAGTTGGAACAGGAAGCAAAGGCGAAGCGAAACTTATTTAGGCGATCGCCGCGATTGGGAGCAGTGCGAGTCCGCCCAATGGGACTGACTTCGCTACCTACCTTAAACTGGTACCAGTAATCTCGCCCCGGCTCTAGCCCTTGAACATTTATGTGGACAGAATGACCCCATTCGGGAACAGCAATCGCCGTGCCACTTCTGACTACCTTACTCATGCTTTGGTTCGCAGCAATTTGCCACTGAACTAAAACATTTTGCTCTGGCATTCCGCCCCCGTTCAAAGGGTCAGGAGCTAGCCGCGTCCACAGCACAACACTTCTTGGTAACGGATCGCCAGAAGCGATACCAAGCTTAAAGGGATAATCAGAAAAACTAGGCTGAGCAATGACGCGACGGGAAAATTGCGTTGCTACCGCCAAACCGGTCATTGCTCCAGCACCAATCAAAAAGCGCCGCCTTCCAGTCGGTGTAGAAAGTAACTGCTTGTAATCAAACCGCTGCATATAGTTCCTCCTCTAAAAAAGTTGAGCGACGAGCACACAAAATCCGGCAATGAGCAAAATTAATTTTTGACATCATGGTATGTATGTGCTAATGTGTACCTCAATATCCGATGACAATTGCAGGCAAACCTGTGAGAGTTTTCACTGTGAATAGGGTAGCCATCAGAAGTGCTAAAGCGAAAAAAGTTCATAGCAGCACTGCTAACCTGAAATAACGGAATATAGCTTTGCATCAAACAATATTCACAGTTGCAAATTGCCTAACCTTTCTACGGACGATACCTGTCTAAAGCTGTCAATAAATAAGTTGCCTTAAGGATATATGCGCTTAACAGGAGAATACTATAAGACTTAAGTTAACTGTAAGTTTAGAACATATCAAGCTTGGGTTAAGGCTCTTTATGCAGAGCGATTGTTTTCAGTGGAGGTGGCAGGGAGACAGTCCGAAGCGCCGATATGACACAGATTGACTGTGCAACTTCGTACGGGGATGAAGTCAATATTATTTAATTTTTCATACTGAATTAATAACCTTTTCTTATCTTTTACTTAACTAATAGGTTTGAAAATAAACTTTGTTATTAGTGTTTACCAATTAAAAACTTTAATCTTAGACAAGAAGAATATGAGTCGCAAATTGCGGAAAAAATGGTTTGAGGGTGTATCGATGGGTGTGCTATCAGGATTAACTGCAGCAAATTTATCCAGGAGATATGCTTTAAGACGATTGATAAACTCCCGTCTTGCCTTAGCTATGGCAGCCACCCTGCTACAAGCCTCCATTGTCCCAGTCGCGTTCGCTGGCTCGTCAACTACGAACGAATCTTTACGACAGTCCCAGTTAGTTACAAATCAGCCGGATACCGTACCTGAGGTTAGACGATACATCAACGATCCGGCGAAGGAACCCAATTTGCCCCCGAAGGTGCTCGCGCAATTGTTACGGAATCGAATTAAGTACGTTTTCGTAATCTTTAACGAGAACCACTCGTTCGACAACGAGTACGGTACTTTCCCTGGTGTAAACGGACTCTACTCTGATGGTCGGAAGCCTCGTTCCCCAGAGCAGACGCCGGGCTTTACCCAGACATACAAGGATATCAACGGCATGAACATCTCGGTTCAGCCATTCCGGATCGGTCCCGATCAGAACGCTAACGTCGTGGACAGTGTCGATCACTCGCACACCGGTCTCGCGTCCAAGATCCATGTTGTGAACAACGAGGCACAGATGGATCAGTTTGCTTTTGACGAGTACACGCGCTTTGCGTCGAGAGGCGGAGCCGCTAACATCTCTCAGGGAACGCAGTACGCAAACCTCGTAATGTCGCACATCGACTGCGACACCATACCATTTTTCTGGAAGTGGGGCAGTCGCTTCACGATGTTCGACAACATCTTCGCGACTGAGGATACACCTTCCACCCCGAATGCAGTGGCGATGATCGCTGGACAGTCGGGTGAAACGCAGTGGGTCAAGCACGGCACAGACGGTCAATCCTACACCGTGGGCAGCCATAGCGGCACGACGCAGGGCCCACCGTTAGTCAACGACCCACAGCCCTTCTACGGCTCTCAGTACGACCAGACGACTGACAACAAGCAGCCAGCCGGCGCGAATGAGAGCTACGCCGACACTAACATCTCCTCGAACCTGACCTTCGCGAGCTTACCGCTTACCTTCCAAGGACACGACATTGAGTCAGTCCTGGCCGAAAACAAGAACCCTGCGTTCGATCTGCCGGATATTCAGCAGGACATCCCGTTCATCCAGAACCTCGGGATCAAGCCAGTCAACTGGCGCTGGTATCAGGAAGGTTATGATCTTGAGCCAACAGACACGAACGGTGTCGCCTCGCACAATTCCTATGTGAGCCATCACAACGGTGCACAGTATTTCGGCTATGTCGCCAATACACCGCAAATAAGCAAGAACCTGCGCGGGCTTAGTGACTTCTTCACGGATACAGCTAATAATTCCCTGCCGAAAGGCGGTGTCTTCTACATCCGGGGTGGTTACACAAACCTACAGGGGCTGAAGCCGCCGATCACGAACCCCAACACGCCTCCAGACGAGATTGCGGCGATTAATGCAGCGAAGTCCGGCGACGATGACCACCCAGGCTACAGCGATCGCCAACTCAGCGAGGGGATGGCGGCCCGTGCGATCAATGCGATCGCGTCAAATCCAAAGCTTTGGGCGCAAAGTGCAATTATCATCACCTACGACGAGTCGGATGGCTTTTACGACCACGTTCCGCCGCGTATCTTATCCTATGGTCCCGATGGGCTGCCACTCTCCCGTGGCGTCCGCGTGCCCCTGATCCTAATTTCGCCCTACGCGCGGACACATGCTGTCTCGCACGCTGAGGGCGATCACAACTCAGTGATCCAGACAATCAACGCGATCTTTGGTCTGCCCGCGCTTGCCAGCCTGCCTGATGAGGCGCAGGCGCTCGCAGCTGGCAACTCCCCACAGTTCAACAAGTTCGGACCTCCAGGGTTCGAGCAGAAGTACCTCGGTCCGCGCGACATCAACTCGCCGATCACCGACAGTCTACTGTCAGGCTTCGATCCCAAGCGTCTGCTAGGCATCTCGCCTCTGCTACCTGGTTCGTTTGCGATGATTCCAGACAGCGTTGTGAATACTGTACCACATTATGGTGGACAAGGTTGCCGAGCGATCGGAGTCACACCCGAGGACCAACGCCAGGGGATTGTCAACAACATCCCTAAGGGCTTCAACCCCCTGCCAAGCACTTACCCGGCAGCTAACCCCTAAAAAGTTAGAAAAACGGATGGGGTGCGCCCCATCCATCGCTTTCAAACGATTTTTATATCCCCATTGTTCGACATTTTCTTAGGAGAATAGAATTTATGCGCTTGCTGTTGGTCTTGCTAACCCTGTTCGGTGTCTGTAGCTCAATCTCCGTCGCTCAAGCGGGTTCCGTTGTCGAACGCGTGAAGACGCGTGGTGTGGTTCGCTGCGGCAGCGTCGAGCGACCGGGTCTAGCAAGTGCCGACGGCAAGGGTCACTGGAGCGGTCTCAACGTGGATGTATGCCGTGCGATCGCCGCTGCAGTGCTCAAATCGCCGGACAAAATCGAATATCATGAGTACGAGACAAAGAAGGACTTCGACGCCGTGCGCAACAACCAGGACGACGTATTCTTCTTGACAGGTTCTGAAATCAACGAGCAAAAGTTGGCAGGTAAGTTGGTACCCGGTCCCACAGTCTTTCTGGAATCCCATGGGGTGATGGTGGCGTCTACCTCGGCAGCACACCACGTTGGTGACTTAGCTAAGGACACCATTTGCTTTATGATCGGCAGCTCTGTTGATCGGAGCCTTGAGGCGTACTTCGGTGCGCTCCATCGAAACTGGTACCGCCGACCGTTTTCTGAAGATGGGGAGATGATCGACACCTACAATGTGCAGAATTGCCATGGAGTTGCTGGCGAGATCACAACCCTTGCAACCATCCGCCTCGACCCAGGGGTGAATAAATTGTCAAGCCGCATCCTCCCAGAGCCATTGATAACCTTCCCGGTGATAGCTGCGACTGGAACCGAGGACGCCCAATGGTCCGCACTCGTCGCATGGACTGTGAACACGCTCGTTAGCGCACAGAGACCGGAAACGCGATGGTACGCAGGTGGCGCTAAAGCAATGCCGATCACAGCACCTGAGCTAGGTCTCGATCAAGACTGGCAGCGTCGCGTTCTCGCGGGGGTGGGCAACTACGGCAACATCTTTGATCGCAATCTCGGTAAAAGCTCCTCACTCAAGCTCGACAGCAGGCTTAATGACAACCAGTTTCGCGGGGGACTTCTCCTAAGCCCTTTCCTTGAGTGATCTTATGATTAACCTATAATAAGTCTCAGTTGTCTCCCATACACTCTGTCCCTTTTGCCTAGTTTTCAGACTTTTTCTTACGTCGAACTCAGGTTGAGTAAAGGTAAGAGGTTATTACTCTCTGGGTAACAAGCGCCTCACGGTGTCTGGTAATAAACGTTCTAAAAAAAGCTCAATATTCCTACTATTGCGTTGATATAAAGTTCCTAAATAGATCGTAAATATTCCCAAAACTGTTAGCGCAAACGGAAATAAGATTGCATTGTGAAAGACGCTGTAAGCGAGGTGTCCTAGATAACCAAAGACACCCATTCCCCCAAAAACAATAAAAACTTTTCGTTTTAACAATACCGACAGCAACATTAACCCTAAATTAATCAAACAATAAATAAATTTTTTAAATTCATTACTGTCTCCCATTAAAGTTAGACCAAACCAAAAGGCAAGTAATCCAAACAAATATAGCCAAAAAGAAAAATCTCCATCGCGTCTACGAGTGCGGATATCTACTAGATAAGCGACAACAATACAAGCAATACCAAACCACAGGGAAACTAATAGTCGTAGCTGCCAATTGTACGTTTTTTCACCAAACAATAATGGTGTGATATCCATAGACATGAAATATAGCGAAAAGGCGATGGGAGCAGTTAAAAAGGGAAAACGCACAAACTTGATGGCAACTAAACCTGCGATAATAGTTCCTAACTCCATAAAAAACCAACTGCCTTTAATCCAGAGATAAAAATCTTGATATGTACCGGGGTCGCCTTGAGTCCAAAAACCTGTTGTACGTTGCAGTCCGTAAATTGCTAAAGGAGTCAAAGAAACTGCAATGCTAAATAGCAAACCTCCGGGAATTTTCATCTCTTGTTGCCGCCAGAGATTGCTTCCTGCAAGTACAAAGCACAAGGCATAAATGCTGGCTAACAAAAAAATCCCACTGCCACCAAATGATTCCCATGCTAATGTCATGAACCAAGTCATGGCTGAGATGACAATTAACGCCCCAAAGTAAAAAGTGACATTGGAAAAATTAAATTGCGGACGTTTGCTGTTACGCTGAGAAAGTGCATTCCATAACGCATTGGCTTGTACTGCTGTAATTAAGCCTTGGGAAACCGCCCAATCTAAATCTTCCTGATAAATTTTCATAGTCATTTATCTCGACTAACTCGACTCAATTATGGCTTTTCTTTAAGAAATAGTCGAGATTGTGTGCCTATTTTTGTTTGCTCCCGTTTGTCCACGCTAAGCGCATCTCAAACCCTATTGACACGGTAGTTTTGGGGTTCACCCGAAGCACAAATAAGTTCAAAATTACTACACTGAGCCAAGGGGTGGGATTGACATTTCCGTCTTTATGTGAGCGAAAACATAAAAAGCTATTTGACCCATGTTTTTTCAATCATTTACGTAAAGTCTGCCGGGGGTTGCTGACCCCGGCGAGCTTTACGACAATTCGTCCTATTTTGAATGAAAAA
>JAQYWN010000172.1 GCA_029379265.1 Rhizonema sp. NSF051 | reverse complement strand
GGGATTATTAGGTTTATTCATAAAAATTCGCATCTAAATTTAGAGAATGAAAGGCTTTTACGGGATGGAATAATGCCACATTGAATGAAGAATAGATTCGTCACAGTAAAACCCAGAATTACTCTTTGTAGGGAATTAAAACCTACCACTAATAAGCACCGCTAAATCTTTGATTTAGTATTTATGTAGTCCTCCGTCATGAATATTTATATTCCCTCTTCTTTGCAAAAAGTGAAATACAGTCTAAGTTTTTAAGGATTTTGCAGTGAATAGTCTGTATCAAGATACTAACAATTTATTGAATACCAATAACTATTCTCGTCTAACGCGAGAAGTGGGAGCTTTATTTCACCAAGAGTTTGCTCTCAACTGTTATGTAAAATTACCGTTGTTTTTTAACGATGATTCATTTGCGATTTTGAAGACAGAAGTCCTCAAAATATTTGAGCAGCATTCTCGAAGAAGAGACTTCAACATGAAGCATGAGAAAAATACTCCCAGGCATCTTAGCACTGTTTCAGGAATTGCCGTTGCAGAACACTCACAAATTATTCCGGATCTGTACCGCAATTCCCAGCTAATTGAGTTTCTTTGTGGTATTGCAGGGACTCAAGTGTATTTAGTACCAGATCCTTTTGATCGGCATGTAATCCATCGGCTCGAAAAAATAGGCGATGTTCATGGCGGACATCTCGATACCTATGCTTATGCTTTTGCTATTTTTATTGAAAGCCCACCAGAAGAGGCTGGAGGATGCCTGGAGTTTGTTCCCCACAGTATGGAAATTAGTGATCTTGATACACCATTAGCTAAACAGGTTGGGCATAATGTTGGAGATTGCTACTTTATGAAAACTAACAAAACTGTTCATCGAGTTCTGCCTCTAGGGGAAGAACTCAAGCGTACTAACCTCATCTTTACCTACGCTGATGACGAAACAATAAATATTAATATGTCTTACTCTAGTAAACCTCTTTACGGTTAACTAAAGAGAATTTAGTTCAATTGCTAATGGGTTATGCTGCTCAATGACCATAGAATTAAATAATTACTTTCAAAGATCACCAAAAACTCTCCATGCTTGGGGTATAGCGGTGTTGCTTGTCGTCACTCTAATCTGGGGTACGAGCTTTGCTCTGCTAAAGGGAGCCGTCAGTAGTCTTTCTGTGCCAGCAATATTTGCAATCCGCTTAACAATAGCGGCATTGCCTTTCACCCCCTATTTGCGCTTCCTTAATCTTCTCCTACTACGGGATGGAGTCTTGTTGGGACTTGTAATCTTTACTACTTTAACCCTCCAAACAGTTGCGCTTGAGACTATCTCTGCAAATCATGCTGCATTCATTGCCAGTTTCAACGTCGTCCTAGTTCCTCTGATTGGGCAACTGCTAGGTAGGCAGGTGTTCCTAAAAAGTTTCATCGCCGCAGGAATTGCCATCATTGGTGTTGGCGTGATGTGTTGGGAGAGTGAACAGATAGTTATCGGTGATCTGTTGATGTTATGCAACGCCTTCCTCTACTCAATCTACATTCTCAAGCTTGAGTCTATCACGTTGCGCCACCCCCTAATGCCACTCACAGCGATCCAACTTTGGGTGATGGCGATAGTGTCTTTAATCTGGGGAGCTCCGGATCTGGTTAGAGAGCATGAGGCAATTGGTACTGACTTTGGAGTACTCTTATATCTCGGTTTGGTTGATACTTCTGCGACTATTGTTCTCCAAGTAGTGGCTCAACGATGGGTTAACGCTTACGAGACAGCTCTAATGTATACGCTCGAGCCGATTTTCGCAGCGATTTTCTCGTTTCTACTACTGGGAGAGAAACTGGGAGTACGAGGTCTGATTGGCGCAACTCTTGTGCTGGTTGCAATGGTTTTTGGTCAGAGTAAATCTCAGGACGCTGAGCAGTATGGCGAAATACAAGTTAACGAGCCGATTGTTGCAGCGCTGTCAGATGCGGATACCGAGCCAATTAATATTCCAGTGTCGCTTGTGAGCATTAACTCCATTGAATCGGAATTCAATTCATAATCTGGAACTTACAAAATAAAGCATTTGAAACAAGGATTTCTACGAAGACTGTACCTTGACTTTAATCAGTAACGCCACCATCATTGCTCATCTATTTAGTTAAAAAAACTCTAATATGAACTTAGAAATTTTAACCGATGTCAAAGTGAAACTGACAGATAAAGGAAGAAGCGTCTTTGCTAACCGCAGTTTCTCCAAGGGTGAAACAGTCGTGACTGGACGCAGAGTCATACTTCTACCAGACAGAACTAATCACTCTTTCCAGGTAGATTTTGACATGCATATAGAATTAGATGAGCCGGGACGATTGATCAATCATTCTTGTAGCCCAAACACAGGGGTTAGAAATAATCAGTTCGGAGCATATGATTTCATAGCAATGGTTGATATTCCTTCTGGATGTGAGATTACATGGGATTACGAGACAACAGAGTATATTTCCATTGCTGTTCCAGAATGTGCCTGTGGCTCATCTAACTGTCGATTAAAAACCCGTGGATTCAAGTTTCTTTCTGCTGATATCAGAGAAAAGTATGGTGAATTTATTGCTGATTATCTCAAACCCTGATTTCTCACCACATCTGTCAAAGCCTTATAAAGATGACACGTGTGCCCAACTATTATCAACAATGCTTACTTAATTGATAATATTTTCGGCGTAGACGCTTTGCGGTAAGCCTGTGGCATCTCTTTAAGTCTTGCGAAACAAAGCAAACGAGAAACTTTGGTTATTCGTATATCCACAAATAAAAGGTTTTGTCAAGACTAATTTAAATGCACTTACCCTGAGTAGTAACGGAGTGAAAAATGGTTTGACAGTATGGTTTACATTTAAAAAAGCAAAGCCAAGTTTCCAACCAAGAAGCATATACATAAGGGGTATTCGTCAAAATTGAAACATTCGCATTTTCTGTACTCAATGCGACTTAGTGCTTAACCGAACGGTATTGGGAATTGTCATCCTTTCTCTTCTAACTTTCTTCCTCAACACTCCATTTAAATCTTGCTACGGGTTAAGGGAAACTGGGGAAATTCACGGCATAGTTGTTAGAAAACCTTGATAAATAATATCTACCGTGAATATCTCTGTTTTCGTCAAAACTTTTGTTGCTGTGTTCGTTCTTGCCGATGCAGTAGGTAATATCCCGATAATTTTAATTCTGACTAGGGGCATGGAACCAGCCGAAAGAAATAAAGTTATAAATAAAGCAATATTAGTGGCAATAGCAGTACTGATGGTGTTTGCCTTTGCCGGTCAATTGATCTTAAATTACTTAGACATCAGCTTAGGGTCTTTACGAATAGCTGGGGGACTGCTACTGTTATTAATTTCCTTACAAATGCTCCAAGGAGGGGTGGATACTCCTTTGATTAACAACGAGCGCGATGTGGCAATCACTCCATTGGCTTTGCCGTTACTAGCAGGACCTGGTACACTAACGAGCGTGATGCTGTTAATATCAGAACCTGCCAATCCTAATCTTAGTGTAGTGGTGGGGATTTTGTCGGCGATGTTTGTCAGTTGGGTAATTATGCGTCTGGCAAACCGTCTTGACAATTGGCTTGGTGCAGAAGGTGAAGTCATTATTACTCAGCTTCTAGGTTTTTTGTTAGCGGCGCTTGCGGTAGAGATTGGCAGTACGGGGATTAAAGAGTTGTTTTTGAGTTAGTGCTTCGCTCCAGTTAAAAATTAAAAATTATGTAAGAATATATCCGCCAAAATCCAGGAGTAGGGGCAGGTTTTATCGATTGATTTTATTGCTTTGTCAGTTATCTGGTATAACCTGCCCGTACCAGAATCCGGCGAACATTAATCCAGGAGTAGGGGCAGGTTTTATCGATTGATTTTATTGCTTTGTCAGTTATCTGGTATAACCCGCCCGTACAAGAATCCGGCGAACATTTGATGAAAGGAATATACCAATAATGATATATTCCTGATAAATTCTGAATTTTGACCGGAGGCGGAGCGTCTCCGGCTCAGATCCTGGGTGCTAAATTCCTACAAAATTATTTTTTTAGTTTTTAATTCTCAATTCTCCGTCTCCCCCTGTTAAGAAAGTCCCAACTGTTGCTTTAAAGCTTTTGGCACATTCACAGCGGTTTCTAAACCGCGTGCCCCTTCCCACTCTAAATTTTCATTCCAAGTCATTTTTTCAAGATTAGCATCACTGAGATCAGTATTGCTGAAAATGGCAAAACTTAGGTTAGTGAATCTAAGATCAGCACCACTAAAAATAGCACCTCTGAGGTTACTGCCACTGAGATTGGCACTCTTAAGGTTGGCATAGCTTAGGTCAGTGCCAAACAGGATAGCATTGCTAAGATCGGCACCAGTAAGATCGGCTTCATTCAAAACGACCCCACTCAGATCAGCTTGATTAAGAGTCACCCCATTCAAGTCTACACCACTGAGTTCCGCACCAAGAAGAATTGCTCCAGTGAGATTAGCGCTTTGCAGATTAGCGCCGTTGAGTTTGGCATAGCTGAGATCGGCAGCGACGAGAATGGCGTTCTTGAGATTGGTGCTGAAAAGAATAGAGTCGCTGAGGTTAGTACCTTTTAAGATAGCTTGCCTGAGATCGGCACCACTGAGATCGGCACGACAAAGATCGGCATGGCTGATATCTACGCCTATAAGGATGGCGTCGCTGAGGTTAGCACCGAAGAGGATAGCATCACAAAGGTTAGCATGACCAAGCTTGGCATCCCTGAGGTTAGCACTTGTCAAGTTAGCACCCTTAAGATTAGCATTGCTCAGGTCAGTGTTGCTGAGGTCGGCTGAAGTCAGGTTGGCATTGCTGAGGTTAGCATTGCTTAAGTTAGCACCACTGAGGTTGCTACTGCTAAGATTGATACGTCTAAGATCGGCATGACTGAGGTTAGCACCAGTCAGGTTGGCATCACCAAAGTCAGCACTGCTGAGGTTGGCATCACTGAAGTTAACCCCAGTCAAGTTAGCATCACCGAAGTAAGAAGATTTCAGGTTAGCTTTACTGAAGTTGACACCTGTTAAATTGGCATCACCAAGGTAAGCACCGCTAAAGTTGCCTCCTCTAAGAAATTGCCCAACTACACTACTAAAATTGCCAATTTCGATAGCGTCGCTGTAGTTAATAATACGGAGAAGTTGAGATGTGAAAAAGTTGTCTGGATTCCTTTGCCCCGAGGGATAGAAGATGATTTGATGCTTGAGGTTATCTTGCTGTTGAGCATAACGGTGTAACTCTAAAAGCAAAATCATCACATTCAGTCCCGTTGTTATGTCAACCTGCCGCAATCCGACTGCAAGATTTTGTCCCGACAACTTGAGCATCTTTTTTAGAGGTAGGTTATCAGGTGGTGCAGCATCAATAAATTCCCCCTGACACCAACGTTCATAAAATTTTTCCAATCGCTGAAAAAGTTCCACCGTCCCAAAGTGCTGACTGGCGATCGCACTATTGATCACTTTGTCGGTAATTTCGGGTTTCAGTACCCCATTGCCCAGTAAATCGTAAATATCTTGATTTAACTGGCGATCGCTTATATTAAAAGTGAAACCACTACTCGGTTTTGTCCATGCTGCCAAGTTTTCTTGCAATCGTTCCTCAGGTAATAATTCTTGTGAATGATTTTGCGGCGACTCAAAGATTTTGTCTTGCTCTGTTTTTTGCAAAGGCAAAACTGCTTCGGTTGTAAGAGAAGTTTCCTTGGGTATCTCTTCTACCCACGAGCTTATGACACAAGTTCTTAAAAGCTTCCAAACTTGAGAGAAGAGTGACATCTTTGTGTCCCTTGTTACTATACACCTACTGATGAACTAGAGCTTTATTTGAAGATGTTTGCTTGCCCTATGAGTGGTCAAACTCCAAAAAATTTAGTAAAATTTATTACATACTACCAGTACAACGTAAATCCTCCTTTTGCTTTATTAAAAGAAAATGTCTATCCAAAAAGTTTTGGACTTTTTAATCAACCTAGCTTGTTCCAACTAAATTGTTATCCTACCCCTTATAAGCATCTTTTCTGCTGTCCGATGTAAAAATAATACGTACAGTTCGCTACAGATGCAATTGTTTGAAGAAAGACTATAGTAAAAAAATACAACGAGGCTGAACAAGAGTAGTGAGAAGAATTGAAAAGTTGGAAAACTTCTGATAAAATTCACATCCCCAGTCTCCTCGGCTTGCCCTAGTGTGCTGTAAAGTAGCAGCTTTATATAACCAGAAGCATTCAGCTTGTCTTGAGCTATAGCGCCTGCATGAATTGTCAAGCTCAGACTCAAGTTGGTTGAATGTTTCCACAACTCTCTTTAATGGCTAAGTGTTAAATGCCGATAACTAATTGCTTGTATATAACCAGTAGAAATCTTTGTCAGGTAAAGATTGGATGAAGAGATTAATTTTTTTTATTATTTTGCTGCATAGTTTGTTTTTAGGCACAACAGCCAGTGCTAAGTCGCTACAGGTAGATCAGGAGATTCAGAAGCAAGACAACGCTGGGACACAGATAAAAGGGCAAAGCATTTTCGTTTCAGCTTCACCCCAGCAAGCACAATTACCGAAACAACAAGTATGGGTGATTGATCGGAACAAACAGGTACAGCGTCAGTCTTTCATTTGGCTCGTTAAGGATATTAAGAAAGCTAAACAGCAGCCATTATTGCTAATTGGGCAAAAGTTGGATCGGTTTAATAAAGATGAAAAAGCTAATGTAAACTCAAAACCAACAAAAAAGGATGAATTAGAAGCATTTGATGAAGTCGTTAAAAATACTCAAAAGCTGCAAGGATTGTTTACCTTATACCGGAATCAGCAAAGTAACAAAATTTATTTAGAAATTAAGCCCGAACAACTCAATAAAAATTATTTGACGACAGCAACGTTAGAATCTGGCATCGGTCAAGCTGGAATATATAGCGGTATGCCTTTGCAAGATTTTTTGTTTTACTTCCAGCAAGTGAATAATAACTTGCACTTCGTCGTTCGCAATGTGAATTTTAGGACGGAACAGGGAGATCCACAACAGCGATCGCTTGCTCGGTCGTTTAGTGATTCAGTTCTCTACACCATCCCGATCAAAAGCATTCATCCACAACGTAAAACTATTCTGATAGACTTGGGTGACCTACTTCTAACAGACTTAGCTGGATTATCTTCAAGTCTGGGACTATCCGGAAGCACAGAAAAGTCTTATTTTGGTACAGCTAAAGTCTTTTCTCAGAATATGGAGGTAGAGTCGGTTTTGAATTTTTCTTCCGGTAATGGAGAACGTCGTCAGAATCAAGCAGTATTGCCAAATTTTGCGACTCTTCCAGATAGACGTGGCTTTACCTTACGCGTTCACTACAGTCTCTCCCAACTTCCAGAAAATAAATACCAACCGCGTTTGGCTGACGATCGCGTCGGCTATTTCATCACTGCCTATCAAGACTTATCCAATGATAACAATCGCGATCCGTTTGTTCGCTACATTAATCGCTGGCATTTAGAAAAACAAAACCCCAAGGCTGCCCTTTCGCTACCAAAAAAACCGATTATCTTTTGGATTGACAACGCGACTCCCTTAGAGTATCGCGATGCTGTGAAAGAAGGAGTCTTGATGTGGAACAAAGCTTTTGAAAAGGCTGGATTTAAAGATGCGATCCAAGTACGTCAAACACCTGATAATGCTAATTGGGACCCATCAGATATTCGCTACAACACTATTCGCTGGATTAACACGGTAGATGGGTACTTTGCTATGGGACCATCTCGCGTTAACCCTTTGACTGGGGAAATCTTGAATGCCAGTATTCTTGTAGATGCCAGCTTAGTGCGAAGTCTCAAAAGTGATTATCGCAGAATTGTCCAACCTAATCAAACACAAACTCAAACTACCTTGTCTGATCTGATGCAAAATCGCCTTCTTTGCGCCAATGGTTTAGAAGCTAAAGGCAATAACTCCGCACAAAATCTTGAAGGAGAATTGCCAAGTAATTTATCCAAATTGGCTGGAGAATACGATCTTTGCTACGGAATGGACGCGACTAACCAATTTGCTTTTGGCTCATTAGCGATGTCACTTTTACAAAATATATCGCCTAATAGTGCCCAGATGAAAGATTATATCCATCAATATTTAAGATTAATTATCGCTCATGAAGTTGGACACACGCTTGGGTTGAGGCATAACTTCCGTGGTAGTACTTTCTTAACACCCCAGGAAATGAACAACACTGCGATTACCCATAAAAAAGGTCTAGTCACGTCAGTCATGGACTACATTCCCCCAAATATTGCACCTCAAGGTGTGAAGCAGGGAGATTATTTTCCGACTATTGTGGGACCTTATGATGAGTGGGCAATTCAGTACGGCTACACACCTTCTCAAGCTCTGCGCACCACAGATGAAAAGCCGTTTTTGGAGAAAATTGCTCAGCAATCTTACAAGCCTGAGTTAAGTTATTCCACAGATGAGGATGTCTATGACCTCGATCCAACAGCCGATGCTTGGGATAACAGCGCCGATGTTCTTGAATATTCTCAATGGCAACTTGATAATTCTCGTGCAATGTGGACTCGTCTCGACACCCGTTACCCTATGACTGGAGAGAGTTACAGCGATGTCAGCGAACGGTTTGGTACAGTATTAAATAATTATTTCCAGAACATATATTTTACTACTAAATTCATTGGCGGTCAGTCTTTTTACAGAGTTCATGCAGGCGATCCCAAAGGGCGATTACCATTTCAACCGATACCAGTAGAAAAACAACGACAGGCATTGACAGTACTGCAAAAGTATGTTTTCTCAGAAGGGGCTTTTAACTTCTCGGCTGATCTGCTGAATAAATTAGCCCCCTCGCGTTGGCGACATTGGGGTAGTTATCCTCGGACTGGTCGCTTGGACTATCCCATTCACGACTTAGTGTTGTCTATACAGAGTCTGGTTTTGAGGGACTTGCTGTCAAGCGATCGCCTCTCACGTTTGGAGGACATTGAACTCAAAACTCACTCAGGAGAATCCCTGAAGTTAACAGAACTTTTTGATACTTTACAGTCAGAGATTTGGACTGAGGCAATCAAGCCAAACGGTAAGCCAATTAAGATTTCCAGTCTGCGGCGTAGTTTGCAGCGACAATACCTCGACATTTTAACTAATATGGTGTTGCGTAAACAAAAAGTCCCAGAAGATGCTGAAACACTAGCTTGGTATAAAATTAAACAGCTTGGTGACACGCTCGAAAAAGAGCATTCAGACGATGAATACACCGAGGCGCACTTACTAGAAACACGCGATCGGATCAAGAAAGTCTTAAATGCACCCCTGCAAGGGAATTAGTACTTGACAAATTATGTGTCCTCCTTTTCCGTATATTGTATGGGGTGGGCATTGTCAGTTGTGTGCAGGCGCAAGATTTCTTATGTACAGAAGCATTTCTTTCACCTCTGTACATAAGATAACGGGAGATAGATTATTATTTTCAGTGAATTGTATAGCTCTTAACTAAGAGATTTTTCTTGTGTGGCGCATCTCAATACGGTTCAATTAAGCCTTTTTTTCTGCCCCTGCTCTCCCTGCTTACCTCAGCAGATAAATTTCCTTAACTGAAATGTATTGGGGCGCACTTCACTGTTTTCTCAAATCCTAATTTTTTTGTTGGTAAGCATGTACCCACCCTACAGTTCGCAGCTTTGGTTTCCCTCCGTAAGAATCTGTCCGCGCCAAGGTAGCCAAGAAAGGAGATCCAGAAAATAGGTAATCTTACACTCCTGTTGGGAGTAAGCATATTTTATGAATTTTATCGCCGCCACAAAAGAATGAGTGTTCTAGCGTTATACAAATTCTATGTGACGCTACATAGCAATAATCCTTATATATCGAGCCTTTGGCTCAATTAATTATGTGCAGCTTTAGAAGAAAAATGGTATTAACCAAGTATAAGTTTTGATTAAGTGGCGGGTAGAGAGTTATAAGAGTTTGATCTGTGTTCCACGAAATCGTGCTTTCTATGTGTGTTGAGCAGGAGGTACTTTATCGGCAGAAAGTGATGGTAAGCAATGCCCAACCTACAGTTGAGAAAAGTTCAAAATATGAGCTAAACAAATTTTTGTTAAAAATGCACCAAACTCATATAAATTTGTATAGAAAGTTCTCCTATTAAGTGGTGAGGCAGTTAGAATGTCTTTTTTTAAACAAGCTAAGATACAATCTTCTGACCAAACGCATTCAACGATAAAAGCTTTGCAAAAAACCGGAAGTGTAGTGAGTGGGCTGCTTGCCTTATCCTTTTGTTTACTAGCAAGTAGTCAAGCCCAAGCTATCGACATCAGTTTTACTAAAGTTGTTGATACAAACACTCTTGTGCCAAATGGAACAAAAACAAGTACATTCACTTATTTCTTTGGTAATGCTCCTTCCTTAGATAATGGAAGCGTCGCATTTTTAGCAAATGGAATTCTTTCTACTCTACCTTTTCAGGAAGTCGGTCCACAAGGTGTATTAGGTATCTACACTAATTTAGGTGGTTCACTTAATGTCCTTGCCGATACCAGGACACAAATTCCAGGCGGTACAAGAAATTTCTTTTCTTTAAACAGTCCTTCTTTCAAAAATGGCAGTGTGGCTTTTGCAGGAAGTCTCACGCAGGGTTCTCCAACACAAAGTATTTACACAAATATCGGTGGTTCACTGAACTTAGTCGCTGACTTAAATACACCTGTACCAGGTAGTACAGAAAACTTCGGTTATCTCACTGCACCTTCTCTCGACAACGGAAGTGTCGCATTTCTACGTTCTGGATTGGGTTTACCGATAGAAGGTGTCTACACAAATTTAGGTGGTTCATTAAGTGCGATCGCTGACATGAACACACCAATACCGGGAGGGACAGGAAACTTTACTCGCTTCAGCAACCCGTCTCTCAGTAATGGCATTGTCACATTTATCGGCTTTGGAGATTCTGAAGAAGTTTCTCAAGCAGGTATCTATACAAATCTAGGCGGTTTACTGAATGCGATCGCCGACACTAACACAGCTATACCAGGGGGTACGGGAAACTTTACTAATTTCACCAGCCTGTCGTCAGAGAATGGAAGTGTCGCTTTTATTGGCCAGAGGAGAGAAACTATCAGCCAACCTCCCTCTCAACAAGGAATATACACAAATCTAGGTGGTTCGCTCAGAGCTATTGCTGACTTGAATACGCCTATTCCTAACGGGACAGGAAACTTCACGTCTTTTAGATCCCTTTCATTAAACAAAGGGAATATAGCTTTTTTAGGCGCTAATAGTTCTTCTCAAGGGATTTACACAAACCTTAGCGGTTTGTTAACAAAGGTAATCGCGACAGGTGATTCCTTGGACGGTAAAACCGTGAGTTCATCAGTTCCACAGTTTGATCAAGGTTTACTTTTGGGACAACAGAGTCTGAGTGGAAATCAAATTGCCTTCAGTGTCGGATTCACCGATGGTTCAGAAGCGATTTATATTGCCACTGTTAACTCAGGGAATGAGGAGTAGGGAAAAGCACTTTTGAAGCTTTCGTACTGTGTTTATGTGGGACGATCCCTAAATATTCTCTGTAGACTTCTGGCAAAATTACTCAACGACTTTGCAGAGAATAAAAAACGATACAGTGATTAAAGGCGAAAGCCCACTAGTACAACAAGGCAAAAGTAAAAAGTAAAAAGTAAAAAGAAAGAACACTTATTCTGTAAGCTTTTTACCTGTTTCAGATGGGTGGTTTATTTCCGCCGATATGTACTAG
>JAQYWN010000171.1 GCA_029379265.1 Rhizonema sp. NSF051 | reverse complement strand
GAGTTCTACTTGATCTCTTGGTAAAGCTAGAAAATTACTAAAAAAAATTTATCTATCTGGCGAGAGAAGATAGTATTTGATTAGTGTCTGTCTAAAAGTAGATTCGGAAAATCCTTTGAAGAAATTCTTTTTTCTCTATCCTTAGTTTTTCAGCTATCAATCAAAAGAAAGATGGAGCAAGACTAATGGTTATGCCAACCTGAAAGCATTACTGAGATGAATAAATTTCCAGAGGGGAGCCATAAAATGGTTGCAACATTAGATGATACTAAACGTTCTGCTATAGCCGTAAAATTGGCAGATGTAAAAGTACTTCAACAGTTGTTGATTGAGAACGAGCAACAATTTCTCAAAGAACTCAACGATCCAGAAGTTCGCGATAGCATTCAGAACATGCTCAATGATGACCAAAAAAATCTGGGCGTTCTGGAAACTGTTATTGGTCAGTATGGTGTTCAAGCTGAACCAAAAGAAACCATTTCAGAAATGGTAAAAAAAGTACGCGAATTGATGCAAGGCTCTAAATTGAGCTTGTATGAAAAAGTTTTTCAACACGAATTGCTGAAGCATCAACAAGTTATGAGTGGTTTAACAATCCACAAATCTGCACAAAAAGTTGGTGCTGACGTGCTACTGGCAATTGGACCTCTCAATACCGTTAACTTTGAAAACCGCGCTCACCAAGAGCAACTCAAAGGTATTCTTGAAATCTTGGGTGTTCGCGAATTAACCGGGCAAGACGCAGACCAAGGTATTTGGGCACGCGTTCAAGATGGTATGGCAGCATTAAGCGGAGTTTTAGGTAGTGTTGTTACCCAAAACACTGACAAAAACGATATGAATGTCCAGGATGTCATTCGTCTTGATCATGGTAAAGTGAATACTTTGTTTACCGAATTGCTTGCTAGTAATGATCCCCAAAAGATCCAAGAATACTTCGGTCAAATTTACAAAGATTTGAGCGTCCATGCTGAGGCTGAAGAGCAAGTCGTCTACCCCAAGGTACGTCCTTTCTACGGTCAGCATGACACCCAAGAATTGTATGACGAACAAGCGGAAATGAAGCGGATGTTAGACGAAATTAAGGCGATCAATCCCTCTTCTTCTCAATTCAAAGATAAAATCAAACAGCTCATGGACGTTGTAGGCGATCACATTCGTCAGGAAGAAAGTAGCATGTTTGCTGCAATTCGCAACAACCTCAGCACTGAACAAAGCGAGCAACTTGCTACTGAGTTCAAAGCTGCTAAGGTGAAATTGCAAGAAAAAATGGGCGTTGTCAGCAAATAGATAAATAAAGAAGCGTTTCGCTTCTTTAAAGAAATAAATTTAGTACTCCCATCATATAGTAATGGGAGTTTTTATTTGTTGTTCCCCCTACTCTTGTACGGGCATCTCTAGCGGATGTACTCGGATGTTATCTATACTCAAACCAAGGGCTCACTTACTCCCAGCATTTTTGCATTGACAAATGACTAGTACATATCGGCGGAAATAAACCACCCATCTGAAACAGGTAAAAAGCTTACAGAATAAGTGTTCTTTCTTTTTACTTTTTACCCCTTCGGGGTTCACCAGTCGCTCATGGGGGAAACCCCCATGAGCGACTGCTACAGGAGGGTATCCCTCCGTAGGCATGTGGCGTCCGCGCTGGCTCACTTTTTACTTTTGCCTTGTTGTACTAGTCTGAACTTTGCCAGTATTTGTAAACCGTGTATGCGAGTGTGACAACTCCAGTTACAATAGAAGATTCATCAACTTCAAATTGGGGATGATGTAATGGATGATTAATAGCTCGATCTTTGAAGCCTACACCCAAGCGAAACATGGAACCAGGTGCATGATCCAAATAAACAGAAAAATCTTCAGAACCAAGAGATGGTTCGGGTAAGACTTGGACGCGATCGCTACCCCAAGCTTCTTCTGCGGCTGATTGCAACAACTGTGTCAGGGTATAATCATTTTGTACACTCGGTACCCCCCGACGATAATTCACTTCATATTTCGCGCCATTGGCATCACACACGCTGGCAACAATTTTTTCAATCCAGTCAGGAAGATTGTTACGTGTTTCGGGATGTAGCGATCGCACAGTCCCTAATAGTTGTACGCGATCGGCAATTACATTTGGCGCTCTGCCACCATTAATTTGCCCAATACTTAAGACGACAGGACGTAAAGGATTCTGGGTTCTACTAATTGCTTGTTGGAGAGTGGTAATCACTTGTGAGGCAATCCAGATAGCATCAATTGCTTGATGTGGGCGAGCGCCATGCCCAGATTCTCCAACAATGATAATCTCTAATTCATCAGCAGCAGCAGTCAATGCCCCGTAACGTACACCAATAGAACCTGCAGGAATGGAGGGAAAAACATGAACGCCTAATATTGCTGAAGCGTTTTCCATCGCCCGATCTGCCACCATCCAGTTTGCACCTTGGGCAATTTCCTCTGCTGGCTGAAACAAAAATCGTACTTTACCTGGCAACTCCTCTGACATCTGAGACAGCACCATTGCTGTTCCTAAGCCAACGGTCGTATGGACATCGTGACCGCAAGCGTGCATAATTCCTTTTGCTCGAGATGCGTATTCCAAACTAGTGCGTTCTTGTATTGGCAAGGCATCCATATCGGTACGAACTGCTAATAAGCGGCTATCTTTGTTAGTTCCTGGTAATTCTCCAATAACGCCAGTTTTGCCCACTCTCTCTTGTACGTAAAGACCATTAGAAGATAATACACCAGCAACGAAGGCAGCTGTTTGGGACTCCTGACCGCTGAGTTCTGGGTGAGTGTGAATGTGACGGCGAATTTCAATTAAGCGAGGCGCTAGTTTTGTGGCTAAGTCTTTAATTTGGGTAAGCATTGATCAGTTCAAATCTCTACGCTTTTTCTTCATCATAAAGAACAGAACTACCATTTTCTCGTAATGATTGATACAAAACTACTTAGTGAGAAGTCAGGAAGTAGGAGTATAGACACGCTATTTAAAGCGTTTCTACAGGAGTTAGGAATATATTTATCTCCCTCTCCCCCTGCTTGAGAACGCTCACCTCTTTTTCTCTATTGTGAGTAACAGGTTGAACCAGTGCTATTTTCGTGTTTAAATTTGTTACATTCCCGAGAATTTGTACGCTCTAACGACCACCAATAAGGTTTGTTAGAAGTCACGACGCCAGTGGGCAGAGTTGTCAGTTGGTAGTTTGCTCCACGGAAATTGGTAAACTCTGTGGTGGCACCTTTCATGTTAGCTGCGGCTAAATTAGCGCTGATGAAACCAGTATTACTTAAATCGGCATTTTCTAAAGATGCCGATTTTAGATTTGCACCCGTAAAGGAAGCGCCTGATAAATTTGCGGATCTCAATACTGCAGCTTCCAAATCTGCACCAGTGAAATCCGCATTGCTAAGATTAGCTTGAGATAAATTAGCTCTGTTCAAATTAGCATTTCGCAAATTTGCATTTTTCAGATTAAATTGAGTTAGATCTGCACCACTCAAATCACAACGGGGACAAGTACTCGTTGCCTTCAGCTGAGCCAGATCTTGCGGGTTGGCTGCAAAAACTTGCTTTGTAAACCCAAAACAAGCTAACAGTGCAATAGTAGCGGCGATCTTAAGGTTCATGTTTTTACGAATAGCTCAAAAGTTGAAAGTTTACTTTATGATGTACTGCTATCGTTACACACAAGACTAGTTCAGCAGCTCGGAAGTATGAAGAACTGATAAAAAAGTTGTTAAAACATTGTAAATTCTGATATCATGCATAGTCAAAATTATAAAAGACTCTTAGAATGGATTTATCAGCAGTTGTGCAAAGCGACAAGCTGACTCAAACAATTCATTGGGCTCTTGAAAGTCAAGGGAGTTGACACCCTACCAATGACAGCCCAGCAAGTTGCTTGCAATTGGCAAGTTAGCTTTTAGAACCATTGAATTCCACTGCTTCTAATTGTGGAGATGTCAACAATAGTTATACCGAAACTCTATAGATTCCGAAACATGAGATCCCCCCTTGCCAAATTTGTAAAGCGGTAAGGGGGGATCATAATATATGGAGAGTCGGGAAGGGCATTATCGCCGCCATGACCAATCATCGGTGGTTTGACACTCTCCGGTCTAAAGGAGCGGAGATTATGCGCGACCTTTCAGTATTAATATCCTGATTGCTCAGGTTGCGCTGGATAATCATGTTTGCCTTTAAAAGGCGTGAAGATGGCGTACAAAGAGGAAATTGCTGATGTCAACCCATGAATATTATCGTCACAAAATTCGCAAGTTTTTGACAACCTCTTGCTTGGTATTATTCGCTCTTATCGTCATCTTTGGGGGGAGTACAAGTTGGGTCTTGGCTCAGGAAGTTTCTCCGGCAAGCGGTATAGCGGGAGAGGTCAACCAAAAATTATCCGAAGACCGTAGCCAAGCTTTTGTTGAAAAACAATTTCTATTTGAGCCGAAAAGCGGGATATTGGCAGAGGTCAACCAAAAATTCCATGAAGACTATGACAGGATAATTGCAGAAATAATCTCTACCTTCGGAAAACCAGGTGGTCCAACGGTACTTATCTTTACAATGAACAATTTAATCATCTACCACAATGGTAAGAGGGAAGAACAACAATTTATTCCACCTGTCTATAACCAGCTCAAGGCTATTGAGCATCACCCCCTAGCTCTGTATGTAACTTTACAAGCCTATGAAGGTCAGAAACTGACAGATTCTCTTAGGGACTTTTTGGGACAGCGCTCTAACTTATTACAACAAAGCTTAAAAAGTCTCACTCAAGAAAATTGGCATCCAAATATTATCGATAACCAGAAATCTCTGATCACAGACTCGATAGAATACATCAATCAAGTTTTAGTGGAAGGACGCATAAATAGTGACAAGCTAAATAACTATGTTCGCCTAGTTAGACCCAAGATTGTAGCAGGCATAAATTCGGCAGCAGTCGACAAATTAGAATTTCTAAATGAGAAAATCAAAAACTTGCTAGCGAGGGAGCGATGGGAATCTCCCTATGTGGTGATAAGTAGCGTTCATCAAGCACGACACGGTGAGCTTGTCACTCAATATTTCGAGCGCGTGTTCAACGAATTTCAGGGCAATGCAGCGGAACGAGAAGATCGGATCGTCTATGCCGAGTCGATTTTTGACGACGAATCCAAAGCACTCAGGTTACTGGCAACCCATATCCTAGATCAAAAACTTAGTTCAGCTTTCTTCAAAGATTCAAGGCGGCTGCAAAGCGATGCCCTGATGGATGGTGCTAGCTTCTGGCTGTGGCAACATACAACCGACATACCCAAATGGCCTTGACACTCAATGCAGTCTCTGGATGTATTCTTTTCTTTTGACTCCAGTTTTCTGTCCTCAGTCTCCCATCTCCAGTGTCCAGTCTGGTGTACTAACTTTATTTCTCAGATCCCTTTCGAGCATATCCCGGTTCAAGTCAGATTTTGGTGATCAACACGGAAACTCGTTTTAAGGCAGAGGGCAGGAGGCCGCTATGCTGAAGTTTTGAAACCCTTGTTCCATAAAGATTTTGGACATTTTCCTTCTTTTACCTTCTGCCCTCTGCCCTCAGCATAGCTGCCTTGCCTCAACTAAAGATCACCAAAAGTTGCCAAGAACCCATATCCCACCGCAATTCAGCCAATAGAATCAGGGAAAGCACTATTACAGAGCCAGTGAATAGAAACTGCCAAGACATGACGAAGGGCAAAACCGCGATCGCGAGTAGGTGGACGAAACCAACAGCAATAATGGCACGCAAATACAGCCCTTGCGCCCAGTACACCAGTAGCCAAGAGCGATCAACCCCAACCACAACGAGCAAAGGTGAGCTATTACTCCGCTCCAAATCAGAAACAACCCTAAGTCGGTGAAGAGAAGCCCAACAAACATTAGAATGATCCAGCAATAAATTATCAAAATATTGCTAGTAATAACTAACGTGAGTTCGACGAAACTAAAAAACGGCAGGAGGCTCCCGTTTGTTGTCTCCTGACTTCTAACGCCATCCCAAAAAGCGCAAACCGGGCACAATTAGGTAGTAACTCACACCGAGCCAGAAGCTTAGAAAAACACCTACAAAACCAAAAAAAGTCACAGGAAGCCACAACTCCCCCCAGTGTGATGGACTTAAGAAGTTAAATAAATCCGTTGGCAGCCCCAAACTTGTTAAACCTGAAAAGACGATCGCAGTGCCAAGTGCAGCAATAACAGCGTGAACTACGTGATGGCTGCGAAGACCTAAACCGAGGGTAAGCAAGGAAACTGCGCCTAAAATCAATCCCACTAACCCATCAACAGCGCTTTTTGGTGTCGTTATTTGTAAAACTAAACAACCAATTCCATAACCGATAGCACCCATAAACGACGTCACCAAAAACTGTCGTCGCTGACCAAAACCTCCTGCTATCACGAGTCCCCAAGCAGTTCCTAAACCAGCACCTGCAAATAAAAGAATCTCTGAAGCCAAAAAAGCTTGAGTATTTGGTAAAACAGAGGGAATCTGACCAAAGAAAATTTCGAGTATCCTTTGATCCAAGTTCAGATGATTTGCCAAAACAAATCCGGACACCGTACCAAAAACAGCACCAACGCCAGTCAGAAGCATTGTCCAAATTGTGTCCAGACAGGCGAGAAAAATCTTGAAAATTGTCGTTAAGACAAACAGAATACTGTTGCCAGTGGCTTGAGTAAAATCAACAAGTGCTTGCCTAAAAGTTTTTTCCAAGTCGGATAAAAACTTTATCGATAACTCTAACAGTGATGGTTGAGAAATCTTTGCTAAACGTTTTTTGATAATTGCTGCGTTGGCTGGACGCGATCGCACGTTCTCCTGCACCATCTCATCCAGCAAATCTGCTAGTTCAGGATGAACATTCACGTGTGATCGCCAGTGCAACTCCCCAGTTAAGGCATCTTCCAACTTCAACAAAGATTTACCCGTTAACATCTCAATCATTGTACGACCAAGAGCATAGAAATCGGTCGCAGGTCCGACATTACCCCCTGCAATTTGTTCTGGCGGACTGTAGCCAGAAGAGTATAAGCGAGTTGAAGAAGACTGAGAACGAAAGAATTTGGAACTAAATTGTTTTGCTCCGCCAAAATCAATCAGTACAAGACGATCCCCCCAACCACCAGAATTTTGGGTACCGAGTGGGGAACGCAGCATTAAATTAGAAGGTTTAATATCGCGGTGAAGAATTTTGCGTTTATGTAGCTCTTGTAAAATCTCCACAGTAGAGGTAAACCAGTGTAATACCGACTCCTGGGGACACCCTTGAGGATACTGCTGAAATACTTCCTCCAGAGTATGACCATGGATTTTTTCCATCACCAGACAAGGTAGCTGATCTGGATTTGGATTGCCTAGATCGATAACAAAATAACCGTCAGCATTTACTTTCGGCACACTCGGATGCCGTAAGCTACTTAAAACGGCGGCTTCTTGAGCAAACAATTCTCGTGCCTTCAAAGAAGCTTCTACCAAAACTTTCAGAACCTTTTCCGTTTGCGTCTTTTGATCCCAAACTGTATAAATTTGGGCAAATCCTCCCGAGCCTAAACGCTGGAGTGGAACATAACGATCTAGAAGCTGAAGCGATGCGCCACAGCTATTACAAAATTTGTTTCCCCAAGGCTGGGGATAAGGACGCGCACAATTTGGATTTATGCAGTGACTTGCACTTAGATTTACCAGAGACACAGCAGTTCAAGAACAGGTGCTGTGTCGATTGTACACAACTAAGGAGTAGGACGTGGGGAATTTGGCTTAGGAAAAAATTTAGGACTCAAGGGAAAGTACAGTCAGTAAATCGCAAAGTTTTTTTCAAGGGTGATCGCTAACCAAAATCTAAGTATACATTAGTATCATATTATGGATTTCAAGGCGGCTTAATTTGGTTCATCTCCTGGTTGAGGTAATTCACCACCAGAACGACTCATAATTCGGTTGAAAGCAGCAAAGTCAGCTTGTGCTTGACGTTCAACAAAAAACTGAGACGTTTTCAATGCTGAAATTTTCTCTGCTACAGCGGTGGCAATAAATTGATTGACACTGACACCATCTTGTGAAGCTAGACGTTCGACTTCTGTTTTAAGAGAGCGTGGTAGCCGCAAGGCGTAATTTGATGTGGAGTTTTTCATTATCCTCCTCATGACTGAACTTTTTTGATTGCTTCTCTTGGGAGAAGAACTTCTATCCCACATTCGGCTGGGACAGAGCAATAGTCTCTTTTATTAAAGGTAACAATTGCAAAAGCTTGACCATTAACAGCTACTTCCAAAAGCATCCCATCGTTTGGGTCCCTAAGTCTTGGATTTCCGGTAAAACAATGTTCAGAACATAAATCTGATAAAGCTTTTACCTTGGTCGCATCGTTTCTCACTTCGTACTCAGCTAACGCTACTTCCATCCCAACTCATAGGAAACATATATTCTCCAGACGAGGGGAGATCCTGATTTTTGCTAGTGCGAGTTTCTTCATCAAGAACTTTGATGACTTTGTTGTAAATTTCTTCTGCTTGTTGAGGAGAATCACCAATGCTGGTTAATCCCAATTTACCAAATTGGGAAAGAGAACCCATCAAATGAAAGACCGTGCCTGTTTCGGTTCCACTATCAAAGTGCAACCTTTGATGGGCGATAATGTCCATAAAGTCGTCAGGTAGAAGTCCTTGATAGCGTTTCTTTTGAAGGTTATCCGTAGCAATGTAGTATTTTTGACGCCCTTGCTGACTGTAAAAAGAACCAGATGAGAGATCGTAGCGACCATTAGTTAATAATTTTAGACTCATGAACGGATGGGTAGTACCGCCCTTACGTAGATTGATTTCAATTGCTTGAATATCCCACTGTCCATTACCTTGATCTACAGTAATAAAATCAACCCCAAATCTTTCTAATGCGCCTTTTTTTGCCAAGGTTCTGCCAATTTTTAAGCCGAGTTGTTGTAATTGCAGTCTATATGATTCATCTGCTGGAAATCGGCAACCGAGGTAAATCTGACCGTCTGGCCCGCCAAGAATTTGATCGTGAGTTGAGAGGATTTCCACATCGCCATTGGGTGAAATGCGTCCTTGCACACTGGGCGATCGCTTGATTTCCCCTTCTACAAATGCTTCGACAATTCCCCCTATCTCGGTGAGGCGTCCTTTGAAATTCTCCCAATGCTCTTGTTTTGCTTGAAAGTTCATAGTTGAGAAGCCATCGCTAATTGCGGCGATGCGTTCACTATGAGAACCACCTGGAGGTGCTAAATTCGCAATTGGTCTAAGATCCAGCAGCGCATTTCCTTCTCCAGAAATGCCTTCGTTGAGTTTGACCACAATCCGCTTCAATGTTGGTTGGCGTTCCCATAGCTGAACAGCCGCTTCGGCCAAATCTGTATGATTCCAAACCCGATCACTACCATCAGGATATGGAACTTCACTTTCTGCAAAGATTTGCCGACTGCCACTTTTACTTCCCCAAATCTGTAAATCTGGAGCCGCCGCGTACAGTGGCACATTCAATTTCACAGACAATTCTCCTTCGTAAACGTCAGAATTGTAGCAGATCATATATGATTTTTCCGGTCTCAAAGCTTGCTGAATCCGCTCTATCAAACGAGGACGTTCTAAAATCTTTTGACTCAATGGTTTGAGAGAGGAATCGTAAGTAGAAAGGAGCAGCAAGCGATTGCGAGCGTGAGAAAAAGGAATTCCCGGTAACAATTGTAAATAGTAATCAATAATACTGGGATGCAGTGGCATCGATGTGACGTAAATCAGTCTCGTGCGAGGATTTCGCAAACGAATTAACGAAAAAAGCAGACGTTCTTCATAATGCTCACAGCCTTCAATTTTTCTGAGTTCGCGTTGGTCAATACTCAGCGAGGGAATGACTAAAATATCCGCATCGCTATCATCTAATGAGTCGAGAGTTTTCCAGCGATCGCGCAAACTTAACTGAAGATGTCGAAACTTTTCAATTTGTTCTGTCTCAGAAATATTAGGCATTTTCATAGTATTAATGTTGATTACTCTACCACTTCCTTGCTCTGGTTGATCTCAACCAAAAAGATGATCGCTTATTTAGGCAATCCGTAACCCTTCTGATGATTGTGCTGCTTCACCTACTCTACCCAAAGACATAACCCAAGCAATTATTGTGCTCATTTTAAACAAAAAAGGCAATTAACGCTATTTTCATTATGAGATAACTTTAGTTTTTACGTTCCTCTTAAGGTAGAATTTGGATAAATTCGTTTTATTTCTTTAGATTGATAAACTTGAAGCATATAAGAATTAAATTTAAAAATAATGGTGGAGATGAGAAGTCTTTTACCTTCAGACCGTATTGTAGTGACTTTGCTTGCTATACAAGTAAAGTTAATTGTAACCATTCTACAGTTGCTTTAACAATGAGTATATTGGTATAAAACCAGGGGCAAAAAAGCAAGTTTAGGAATTACAAGCAAATACAAACAACGTTAAACCTTGGATTTAGTTTTTAATCCAAGGTTTAGTTTTGAATGAAATAACTATACAGGATACACCATCATCATGTCACAAGAACAATCATCACAACCACCACAAGAACAGGAACTGCCAGGCGATGAATCAAAAATGACGCCAAAACCTAAAGCAGACGATCCTCAGTATCAAGGAAGCGGCAAGTTAAAAGATAAAGTCGCATTGATCACGGGTGCAGATAGCGGGATTGGTCGTGCTGTGGCGATCGCATTTGCTAAAGAAGGTGCAGATGTGGCAATTCTGTACCTCAACGAACATGACGACGCTAAAGAAACCAAACAGTTAGTGGAAAAATTGGGGCGTCGCACAGTGGTTATAGCAGGTGATATTGGTGAAGAAGCTTTTTGTCAGCAAGCTATACAACAAACGGTGGATGAACTTGGCAAACTCGATATTTTGGTCAACAATGCCGCTGAACAACATATGCAAGAAAGCATTGAGGATATTAGCGAATCACAATTAGAACGCACTTTTCGCACGAATATTTTCTCAATGTTTTTTATGACAAAAGCAGCGTTAAAGCATCTTAAAGAAGGGAGTGCGATCGTCAATACTACATCCGTGACAGCTTATAAAGGCAATCCAAAACTGCTTGATTACTCTTCTACAAAAGGTGCGATCGTTGCTTTCACTCGTGCCTTATCACAAAATCTAGTCTCTAAGAAAATTCGTGTAAATGCTGTAGCTCCTGGTCCAATTTGGACACCTTTGATTCCCGCAACTTTCCCCAAAGAGAAAGTTGAAAGTTTTGGCAAAGAAGTTCCCATGGAAAGACCCGGACAACCTGAAGAAGTTGCACCAAGCTTTGTATTTTTAGCATCGGATGATTCTTCTTATATAACAGGTCAAGTTTTACATCCTAATGGTGGTTCAGTGATTAATGGATAATACTACTTCTCTATGAATCTGCTTATTATTCTGACCTCTCTTAACCTCCTCAAAGCTTCGGTGAGATTAGTTATGGGGCTATATAGAGATCCGTGGAGATGTCGTGGAAATTGAAGATACAGATACCCAACTTCACATATAGTTGTTAGTAATCTATGTCTTCACGAATGATTTGGAACTAATATAGCAATCCTATTGGAGTTACAAACTTTGGCTGTTCAGATCCCCGACTTCTTGAAGAAGTCGGGGATCTTGGCGTTTACGAATCATTTATGATTGCTATGTATACATATTTGTATGACTATGATAATAATATTTTTTTGATATGGCTAGATAAATTATATTCAAT
>JAQYWN010000170.1 GCA_029379265.1 Rhizonema sp. NSF051 | reverse complement strand
CGCAGATTAATTACCCCAGATAATTATACTATGTGCATTTACCCGGATTTGATATAAATCCACAAAACGCAGTACCAAACGACTCAGCCCAGGAAAAAACCAACACCATGACGGCTGCAGAAGCCCAACGAATACAAGTTTGTGTCCAAGAAATTGCTGCAATTCTTTACAAAAATAATGCTTCTGGTGAAGAACTAGCCTTAAAATTAGTTGAATTATCCAGTTGTTAAAGGAAATACACAGTACATGTTTATACCCGGCTGACGTTAACATTAGACATGGAGTGACAATTAATTATACGTTCTTTGAAATGCTTGTTAGGGGCGATTGGTGCCGTATCTTACACAGAACGCAGTAGCGGCGATCGCCCCTACATGATTTCTCGCTAATGTCTATTGGAGTTACTTGCCAACATGATTGAGTGCGTTGTCCTGAGTGTTTGTTAGACGTTCCTACAGGCAAGTGCGATCGCTCTTTTTTAAGCAAGATAGAGTTTTTCCATGATTGATATGCAGGCAAAACTGGTGGGGTTCTACTTTAATACTTGATCGTTCGCGCTAAGAGTAACATGACAAACGCCGTAATCAAGGCACCCACAACAATGCTGAACATTCCAGCATCGAAACTTCCAGTCATAGCAACAATCGAGCCGGGGATAAGCGAACCACCAACACCACCAAATAGCACGGCAAGCCCGTTATATAGTCCGGTACCAGCACCAATTCGCTCAGGAGGCAATAGGCGTTGAACAATGGCATATTCTTGGGCAGTGTAGGCGCTCTGGAAAAATACAGCGAGTGCAAAGAACAACACCAAGAGTTCTAATCTGTTGACATTTGAGGCGATGTATACCATTACGCCTGCTATTAAAAAACCTACACTTGCAAGCAGCGTTCGGCGCTGGAGATGATCGCCCAGGAAAGCCATGAAGAAGACGCCGACGATACCTACTGCAAAAATCAAAAACAGTGGCCATCCCAGTCGCTCAAAGTCGATTCCTTTGGCGCGGTTGAAGTAAGTCGATAACCAATTAAGCATACCAAAGGCACAGAACGCATTCAGCGTGCCACCGAGAACTGCCAGCCAAAATTGCTTTGAGCGCACGTAGCTTATCTGGGAAGTTGTTATATCTGCAATATCAGATATTTTTTGCCCTGCGCGAATATATGCCAATTCAGCGTCGCTCACACTACTGTTACAATGGGGCGCATCCTGTACTATTGACCAAACGAGGGGAATAGAAACCAGCATACCAACCACACCAATCGCAGCAAAAGTGGGACGCCAACCGATGATATTAATCAATGGGACAATAATCAGTGGCGCAGTTGCAGTAGCAAGTAGAATTCCTGCCCCCCAAATCGCATTGGCTCGTGATCGCTCGCTTACCGGAAACCACCGACTTGTAAGTACGCTCAGCATTGGGATATGAACACCCTCACCGAAACCCAGAAGCAAGCGCAGCACAATCAGTGAAGTCAGCGACTGCCCATTGAACCCACTCAGGATAGTAAAAAGGGAAAACGCTGTGATTGCTGCGATTACACTGTGCTTGGAACCGAATCGCTCAGCAACTCTACTAAGCAATATATTCGACACCGCATATGGCAAAAAGAAGGCAGCTAAAAGCAATTCACCGTTTGAACCAATCTCTCGGTTACTCCAACCAAAATCTTGAGCTATACGTGGCAGGGCTAGCGCGAGATTGTTACGGTCTAGGTAGTTGACGAACACCGTCACGGCGAGGACAATGGGAATACGCCACCGTACTCCCCGTATAGGCATGATATCAGGTTGCATGACAACTTTTTTAAAGTCGGATGGGCCGCTCTCAATGATTTTGTGATCAATATTATCAGAAGAATGCAACCGGAAATGTTTGAGGAGCGATCGCGAAGAGTAATAACTTTCCTGTTGACTTTGAACCAGAAGCAAGAAGTCAGTCACAAAAAATTATCGCTCTAGACCCTGGATTACGCTGCTTCCTGACTGGATTTGATGGTCAGAACTTTAAAGAATTTGCTAACGGTGATTTTGCTCGGATAGCTAAACTCTGTCAGCATCTTGATAAATTGAAATCAAAACACACTCAAGCCAAAGGAGGAAAGTTTAAACGTTTTCGGTATAAATTAAAAGAAGCAATGGAACAGGTAAGAACACGGATTAAAAATTTACGTGGTGAGGTACATAAACAAGTTGCTTCATACCTTGCTCGTCACTATGACACAATCTATTTACCGACATTTGAAACCTCGCAAATGCTTGCCAAGAAAAAACGTAAACTAACAAGCAAGTCAGCACGGGCAATGATGACCTGGGCGTTCTATGAGTTTGGTCAAACCCTACAACATCTCTGTAATCGTTATGGTTCGAGATTAGTGCGTGTGACTGACTCTAATGCAGAAGTAAGCTACGTTGTGGATCTCTTCGACAAAGAGAAAGGTTATGCCACTCCCAAGATAGATGTGCGTGCTGCTGTTTTCCGTGATGATAAGCTTCTGTTAGTTAAAGAAAAAGAGGATGGTTGTTGGACGCTACCAGGAGGATGGGCAGATATTGGTGATTCACCAAGTGAAGCCGTTGTGCGAGAGGTGTACGAAGAATCTGGCTATCAGACAAAAGCAGTAAAGCTGTTGGCAGTTTACGACAGAAGTGATCCCCGTCACAGACATCCACCATTCCAGTATTACGTTTACAAACTATTTTTTCAGTGTGAGTTGATAGGTGGCACGGCTACAGAGAGTTTTGAAACAGAAGGTGCAGAATTCTTCGGAGAACACGAGATTCCACAACTTTCTCTGACTCGTGTCGTGCCAATTCAAATCACTCGCGTGTTTGAGCATTATCGCCATCCGAATTATCCAACAGATTTTGATTAGTTGCTCCCATTTCCTCAGGCATCAGATTTACAGTTATATTTTTTACTTGCGACTACCATTAAACCACTTCCCCGCCCCAAACAGCAAGCGAGGAAAGGTTAGGGGTGGGGTTCCGTACATGGGGGAACTATAAGTGATTATCCAGACTTCCTCTGTTGATCAGGTTCGGTTGAATACTGATCATTGAGACATGAGTTGAGCATTTGCATTGCTGTAGATGCGATCGCATTTTGTGAATCAAGTTGGAGTGCTTGTTGCCAAGAAGCGATCGCATCAGCGAAGTTTCCTTGTAATGCCCGTAATTTGCCTGCCAAGGCGTGGAAGTCTGCATTGCTGGAATACATTGTCAAGGCTTGCTTGTTGTTTGCTTCTGCCTCTACATAGTTTCCCTGTTGCAATAAATACAGCGCTTGGCTGTGATACCACACAGCTTGATCGTGAAGGCGTATCAAGTCAGACAAGTCGGCTTTACAGCGTCGGCAAGTTGGGGTACTAGACATTACAGAACGATAGACTGCACCACACACAGGACATTTCATAGTTCTTCCGTACCGTCGGTGCTAATATAGTAAAGAAAATCTTCCAATTCTGCTTGCAACTCAGGTAATCCTGGACTATTATCTGCGATCGCATCATCAATTTTGTCTAACAATTCTTGTAATTCCTCTTCTTGCGCTTCATCTACGATAAAGAGTGCTTTTTGAGCATTTTCTAAAAGCGTTGTAAGTTCTGGAGAAATTGCTGCTATTTTGGATTTTCCAATTGTTTCATCACTTTGGAACAAAGATTCTAAATTTACTCTTGCCTGCTTCAACTCATTGCTGGAAAGTCTCTGCATACCAGCATTATTTACTACAAGAGTTCCTTGTTGCCCTTTGCCTTTCTCAGTAGTAGTAACAGTGAGAATGCCATTTAGGTCAAAATCAAAGTGAACCTCAACTTGAACACCTCCTGCAAGTTTAGGTGGTAAGTTCTCTACTCGAAAAGAACCCAAGGGAACATTTTCTTGAGCGATCATATTTTCTCCCTGAAAAACTTCGATTTCCACCGCTTCTTGATCGTCAAGTAGAGTCGAATAAACCTCGGAGCGAGAAACGGGAACAACGCTATTGCGGGGAATAATGACACTAAAGTAGCCAGGCATAATTCCCATTTGCGTATTCACGGCTACAGCAATACCTAAAGAATGGGGAATCACATCCACAAGAATGGCATCTACTGATTCACCCGCCAGCACCCCTGCTTGCAAAGCGGCTCCCAAAGCCACACAAAGATCCGGTTGAATCCCATCCGTAGGGGCTTGTCCTAAATGCTCCTCGATCATTTGTCGCACGAGAGGAATGCGTGTTGAACCACCTACCAGGATAATGCGATCAATGTCATCTGCTTGGAGGTTAGCATCTGCTAATGCCCTATCAATCGCCTCTAGGGTTTCTTCTATCAGAGGACTAATCAACTTTTCAAAATCTGCTCGGGGAATTTCGGTCTCTAAATGCAATGCCGTCTTACCTTTACTTGCCAAAAAAGCTTCACGTACTGTAGCAAAGGCGTGGGAACTCATTTCAATTTTCAACTGCTCTGCGGCTCGTAACAAACGCGCCTGAGTCACTGCATCATCTGGCACATCTATACCATGACTGGCGCGGAAAAGACTAGCTAGATGTAGTTGCAAAAGCCTGTCAAAATCATCTCCCCCTAACCGATTGTTACCATGACTGGCTAAGACTTCGGTAACATCACCTGTAATTTCCACAACCGAAACATCAAAAGTTCCACCTCCCAAATCATAAACCAAAACCTGTTCTGTTTCCTCCGAACGCATGTCATAAGCTAACGCCGCCGCAGTTGGTTCGTTGATAATTTGTAAAACCTCAAAACCTGCGATTTCTCCAGCAGTTTTCGTCGCCTGTCGTTGAGCATCTGTAAAATACGCCGGAACAGTAATCACTGCTTGATTCACTGATTCTCCCAAAACACTCTCTGCTCGCTGTTTGAGGGCACGAAGAATAATGGCAGAAATTTCATGGGGTAAGTATTCGCTTTGCTCCCCCGAACCTAAAGTAGTTTTGTGATCGGTTCCCATCCAGCGCTTAATCGACTTGACAGTGCGATCTGGTGCAGCAGCATATTGACGAAGTGCTTCTCTGCCAACAAGCAGTTTTCCCGTATCGCTAAACCCTACACAAGAAGGCAAAATCAAATCACCATCTTCTCCTGGCAACACTCGTACCTGTCCGTTTTCGACAATCGCCACTTCAGAATTTGTTGTCCCTAAGTCAATGCCAACTGCAGTCATCATGTTACTCCCTTCTCTGTATTCAATTACCTATCTTCTCTATTTTCTTGGCGTTTTGGCGGTTCATCATAATTAAAAATAGGAGAGAGAACTAATTATACATTCGTTGGAATTCTTGGTAGGGGCGGTACCCAACACAGAATACCTGAAGGCGAACGCCCCTACATCATTTCTCGCTTATATCTAATTAGGTAATCTTCTGGTGGTAAGGGAGTAGTTGATGGTACCATACTGCCTACTCAAAGACAAACGACTCCCTACTCCTTATTCCTTGCTGCGACGATGACTTGTGCTTCTCTAAGCACGCGATCGCCCCATAAATAACCTCGTACGACTTCTTTAATCACTGTATTTTCAGCTACATCTACACTTTCCTGACGACCAACAGCATACATTATTTGGGGATTGAAGGGTTGGGAATGAGCCTCAATGGGAACAACACGCCGTTGTCGCAGCACCTCTAAAAGCGATCTCCTAATTAACTCCACTCCCTGTTGATTGCTGAGCGAAATGTCTCTTAAAGATGCTGATGTTTCAGGTGCTGGCACAACCTTGGCTGTAAACAAATGTTTGAGCTTTCCCCAAAAGCTTTTTTGCTCTTGTGATTTTAAAGCTGAGCTAACTTCCAATGCTTTTAATTCCTCTTGCCAGTAAGCACAAGCGCGATCTAAAGCATCTTGAATACCCAGCAATTCTTGTAGTAGTTTCTCCTGCTGTTGCTCAAATTGGCTCTGAGCCTCTTTTCTACTGTCTTCCAGACGAGTTTGCAGTTGCTCTTTATCTGTGCGAGTAACTTCCAATGCTTGCTGAAGAACATCTTGAGTCGAACGCATTAATTTACCTTGTTGCTTCATCTCATGGCGCAAGGCAATCCACTCTGCCACCATTTGATAGGGATCAAAGGAATCACTTGATTTGGGTGGTTCACCCAAATACTCAGGAGGTGCTTGTTCTGATTGTAAATAATCTAGAAATTTGCTAAATAAAGCTTCTTTATCATTAATCATTTGTCATTTTTGATTGAGCATTCGTTAATTATTTTTTTATCCATAATTGTCAGCCCAAATACCTAACTCCTAAAATGTTGCCCGAATGAGATCGTCTATGCTAATTTCTAATTGAGATATTGCTTTTTCCCGCATTTGTTTCAATACCTCTGGTTCAAGTTCCGCTTTCAAAGGACGCATTTTCCAAAAATCCTCATATTGATTTTCTCCTTTGCGAAGTGCCTCGTAAGCTGCTCGAACTTCCTTAAATTCCTTAGGATAAGTATGAGCGGGAAATTCCCTCAGTTTAGCATGATACGCTGCTTTCACTTCAGCGGGTTTAGCTCCAGGAGAAATGCCCAAGCATTCGTAGTGATTCGTCATAATTAAAAAATTAATGTAACAGCGAACTCGCAAGCATGAAAATCTTTAATCTTCTCCTATTTGTCAAACTCCGACAGGTTGAGTTGAGATTCTCTGTTTCTAAAACAATTCCTGAAAACCTCCTCTTCTACCCTTTCGCTTCTTAGAAGTTGGTGGCAAGTCATCAAACATAAAATCTAAGTCTAGCTCATCATCATCCTCCTCCCCGAAGTCGGGCATATTGTCGAACATCATCCTTTTGAGTTCTGGAAGCATTCGTTCCAATTCAGCTTTAGACATTTTACTGCCAAAAAATTTCCGGATCATTTCCTCCATTAAAGAATCCATATCTGACAAATCAAGATTGTCAAATTTTTCTGGATCTGGCATGTTCTCCTGAGTCTCTCTTTCGGTGAGAAACGCAAGTTCATCCCGAAAGGCTTGTAATGCTTTTGCATCTTGCAGGCGACGGGCTAATTCAAATCCCTGTTGCTTTAACTGTTCATATTCTGAGTGACTGACAGGATAGGTTGTGGCTCTAGCTAAGAGAAGGAGAGGATTTTGGGGTTCCCGACGCAGTGCCTCATCAAGAGTAGGTATAAGAGTTTTAATCCAGCCAAAACGCCGCACTTGCAACTGAATGTTTGCCAATGCATTTCCTGGTTGAGGCATAGTATCGAGGTAGGCACGTAAAGGATGATCTAGTTTTTGGGGAGTATTTTCTTTCACGGCTAAAACAACAAGATGCGCGATTCTGGCTTCTCTTGATTCTGCTGATAGCTCAAAGAGATGACGAACATACTGATTGATTAAAGCGGCGATGCCTTTGTCGCGTTTGGCGAATAGGTGAATAGAAATAGCGATCGCCTGCAATACAGGAATTCGCTCGCTTGCAGATAATGTTTGCAGGAGTTTCGCCCATTCAGTAGCTGCAGCTTGCTGGTTTAACGACACGCGCCCGCCAGAGTTGGGAGAACTTTGTACCGCATTGACAAACATCTGACAGGCAAGTAGCGCCGGATCTTTGTGATCTTTCCCCTGTACTAAACGGCTGTAGAAAGGATAACTCAATGTAGACAAAGCTTCTACCCAAGGTATGACTTCAGTTTCGGTATCAACGCTCAAATCGCCAAAGTATTTCCCATAGCGCCGACGAGCTTCATTACGCCCTTGTTTGTCTTGGAGTTCTTCCCAACAATTTAGTAAGCCGTTGTAAACCTCTTCATAGCGACACCCGCCTTCAATTGCTTGGGTGATTAGTGCGATCGCTTCTGCATAATTTTCCTCCATTGCCGCCACGAGTCCCTTCCTTCCCACGACTTCTGGAGATGTGGGATCGATGCGTTCTGCTTGTTGCAAAGCACCCCTTGCTGCTTTGTCGCGATTTTGTGCCATGTTCGCATCTGCTATCCGACAGTGGAGGTGAGCTAGGGTTGGTTTCAATCGCGTTGATGGCCATTCTTGGGGATTTTTTTTGCCTTCAAGTTCCAACCACTTCAATAGACGAGTTAACAACTGTTGGCGTTCTAGCTCTGAATCGTTAACTTCCAAAACTTCTAACAAGTTGACTGCCAGTTGTGGGTTAAAGGGTTGTTCTGCTAACAACGCCTGCCAAAACACTTCCGCACATTCTGTTTCTCCTTGGGTGAGTGCTTGTTGACCTGCTAAAGTCAACAGTAATGGACGAAGACTTTTTAGTTCTGGAAATTGAGTGGAATGTGGAATTTCCATCATCGCATGTGCGGCATCATGGTGATTGCCTGCGTCAATCAGTTGCAAGACTAACATCACCGTCATTGCCTTTTGAGTGAGTTTATCTCCACTTTGCACAGTTTCAAGTTTTAGAGGCGGCAGTCCTGTCTGTGCTTGCTGGAAAGTTGCTAATCGCTCTAAAATTGGATATTCTGAGTCTTTTGGCTTGCCGTCTGTGAATCTGGATTGCTGAGGTGAGTGCAACCCCATAATCTTAGCGGCAGCATCCCAATTCTCCATCGCTTGTTGGGTGTAAACAATCCAGGCTGTCGGGATGTCTCCTGGGGTTATGGGACGCTTAATTTTCTGAAAAGATGCTAAAGCTGCTTGAGATTGTTGATTCTTCAGAGAAAGAACTCCCTGCACCCAATGGAGTTGGGCAGTACTGAATCGTTTGGGTTGTTTATTAATTAACTCCTCAACTGTGGCAGTCTCCCCTTTAAGTAAGAGGAGCTTGAGATAACAGATGCTGTAGTCTTTGGTGAGGTTGTCTTGCTCAAAAGCATTACGTAGCAAGTTAAGAGCCGCATCCACTTGATTCAATTCTAATAGACATTTAGCTTGCCAGTAGAAAGCTTCTTCAACCGGACTCAACTCTATCACCCGCCTAAACGACTTTTCTGCTTGTTTGAAATCTTGCTTGTGGAATTCCTGCTCTCCGCGCAACAGCCAAATTTCTGATTCAGTGGGAGTAAACTCAAGATCTGGCTGCCATCGCTGAGTTTTTTTAATCTCTTCCAACGCTCTTGCATATTTTTTCTGCTTTAGTAATTCTTGCAGTTGTCTTTGAAAGGAGTTTTCAGCAGGTTTTGACTCTATGTTGGAGACATGTTGTTGCGATCGCTGTTTGGACTGATCCTTAGCCACTGGGCTGTCCTCCTGATTGTTCTCCTGTTTCCCCTCTTGGAAAGAGTGGCTTTAATTTTAATGTAATAATTGCATTTATTCTACATGGCTCTGTGATAAATTCTACCAAAAAGCACTGCCATCAGAACACAAATCCTGTTCAGATGAACACTGAAAACTAGTACCGTGCCCTTGTCATTAAAAATTCATCTTGGCTTGTTACGTAAGCATCCTAGAAGCGGAAAATCCGCACTGTATGTGAAGAGCGCTTTTGATTTCCTGTCTTTGGGCAAAAGAAGGCGAAAACCGACTCCACAAAGTTTCCGCAAAGTCAAAAAAGAAAGATTTGCAGGCTTTCTGGCAATTGCAAATTGTACTAGTAACTTAACGTTAATAAAGAACCTCGGTATATCCGAGGTTCTTTATTTTACCCATTTTATGGAATGAAATCCCTAACTTTCTGAAGGACACTTGCCTGAAAGACATTTGGTCGCTACAGTTACTTAGGAAACGTTTAAGCAACTAAGCCCCAGTTCACGCTGGGGTTTTTCTTATTTGAGATTTTCGATCTTATTATCAAATTGTCGTTTCGACATGCATCCCAAGAAGTAATTTTACAGAAAGCCCGCCCTCTGCTTGAAGCAGTTGCCAAAAACATAGTACGCTAAGTACTTAGTGTGATCAGCTGTAGCTCAATGCGAGGCACAAATCCCCGTACATGAGCAAGTAGGGTGCTGAAAACTGTAGTGTGTTTTGAGACTACAGTAGCCATCATTGCGTACAAGTAAGTGCGATCGCATTGATCTACCTCAACAAACTATGTGATTTTGGTCATTGAGAATAAGTAAAGATGTTATATTGAATTAAGCTCGCATTCAAATTCAAGGGGAGTTGGGGGGAACTTATAAAGTCGTTATAACCTGGCAACCCTTCGATAGATTAGATTAATCAGAAAACAGAGCGCCACGCGCTCGTTAAAAATTCGTCTTGCCTTGTTAAGCGAAAACTCGCTTCCCTTAGAGCGGAGGTAACTCCATTTTTTTAGCGCTCAAGCCTTATCCAAACAGTGTTGCTCTACAACTCCGTTCCGTCATTCTCCGCCAACAGGTTAAGTTTTGTGATGTCAACGCGAACGAGACAGTCGGGGAATCGGAAACAAGCAGGCCCGAGTGTTACGAAATGTAAATACACATAAAACTTTCTACCAATGAATCCTCCAAGGCTTGGTGTGTGAAATCCCCCTCATGCGAGTCTGCTCCCAAAGAATAAATTACAATCGACTTGCATAACTAGTTCCGTTTATTTGCGCTCCCCCTACTTATATAAGTAGGGGAGCCAATAAAACCTAAATATGTAAATAAATGTTGACAGGCTGAGAAACATCTAGTACAGACGGGTTTGAGAAGATGGTTCATTTTTAGTGACAAGTTATTCGATAAACCCACGACACACTAACCATGCTTAAAAGGCGCATTCTTCGGATCTGATAGGCGAATCATCAAAAAAGGGTTGTGTTTATTGACGCTAACTTACACGCGCATGGAAGGAAGATATTATCCTGCTCGTACCAATCCGCACTTTCTTCTCACAATTCAAAATCTTCTCCAAGTTGGACATCCTCCAAACTGATTTCAATACGAAAGCGTTTACCTTGTTCACCTTTGAAAGGCTTTAGTTGAATGTAGTTATCTTGACTTCTTGATTGAACTTCTTGAAGTGTTTTCCCTGCTTTAGATAATAGATTCAGTTTGAGGTTTGGCGGCAAAAATCTTTCTCCACTTGTAGGATGTAACTGTATCAAAAGAGAGAGTTTATCATCACTAGCCTCTGTAATGTTTACCAGGAGAGCAAAGGTTTGGTTACGCAATTGCATTCCCAAATCAATGAGTTTGGCTCTCCTGATACCAACCTCAGTATTCCTAGTACTTAAAGCGAAATTGTCTTGTGCGTTAATAAGTGCATCAAGCGCTAACCAACCTTCTTCAAACAAACCCTCTAACCATTGACTTAATTTAGTTGTAGTTTTTTTTACGTATCCGATTAACTGATCGGTTGTCTTTGTCTGACTCATTCCACTAGGTAGAGGAATAGAACTTGGTGTCAATAAATCAGAGTAAAATAACAGGTGATTTGGTTCAGTATCAAATAAAGATAACGGGATTTGGTAACACTCCTGTAAGGGGGGTGAATTCACTTGTGTGCAATAATCTATAAGTTGGTCGTAACGTAGAAAACCTTTAATAATGACTTGTTCCTGCTCTTCTAATACCTCAGCTAGCACATAGAAATGAGCAGAAAACTCTGATGTAAAAATTGTACTTTGGGGAACATTAACAACTTCATCAAGTAGGTGTTCAGTAGAAATCAGGCAAACCTTAAAATCGCCAAGATTCAGATGAGTAACAGTATCTGTTGTATTGGAAGATCGATGAATTACTTGTTTTGGCATCCTTTCTGTAGACCATTTTTCAAAGCCAATAAACGCTAGATGATTTAAATAGCTTTGCCACTGTTGGGCTTCACTTATCGCTTGTTTGCTCATCTCTTTTGCTTGGTAGAAATTTTCTGCTTCTAACAAAATCACTTCTGGAAGCAAGAGCCTTAAATCTGTCGAATTAATGTGTAAGTTAGTCATCTCTACTCTCCTGTTTTAAAA
>JAQYWN010000169.1 GCA_029379265.1 Rhizonema sp. NSF051 | reverse complement strand
TGTCTAGGAACACTGGATAATAAATCTTTTCTTTTTTTTTGCAAAACAAACTCTAATGCTTCATTTTTTTGCTTGAGTTTACTTTTTAAACTTTGTCTTATTCACTGAAACGATATTTTAGCAAATAATAATCGTTATTTATTTAAAAACTATTATGCTGACCTTAGATAATGAGCCTATTGTTATCGTCTGTGCTGCTGATGATGACTATGCAATGCCACTTACTGTGACGATTTGCTCTGTACTTGCAAATCTTTCAACAAATTGTACGGTAGCTATATTCATAATTGATGGAGGTATTAGAAAATCTAATAAACGCAAGATAATAGATTCATTTAAATCAGATAAAGTTAGCTTAGAATGGCTAAAAGTTGATGATGTATTACTCTCACATATGTTGATATCGCGACATATAACACTTGCCTCGTATTATAGAATTATGATTCCAAATCTTTTATCAAATCAATATAAAAAGGCAATTTATCTAGATAGCGACATCATCGTAAAGGGAAATTTAGAACTGTTATGGAATATAGCTCTTGAAGAAAATTATTTATTAGCTGTACCGGATATTGATGTCCCGCATGTGTCTTCTCCTAAAGGTCTAAGGAACTATCAGCAGCTAGGAATTCCATCAGATGCTAAGTATTTTAATGCAGGGGTTTTAGTCATTAATCTTGATAAATGGCGTAGCAATAGTACAAGTGTTAAAGTTATTCAATACATTGAACAGAACAAAGAGCATGTGCGCTGGCACGATCAGGATGGGTTAAATGCAGTTCTTCCAGGTAAATGGGGAGAGCTTGACTTAAAATGGAATCAAAGCCCTAAAATATATGAATACTCATCATGGAAAGATAGTCCTTTCTCAGAAAGTCTATATAACGATATTCTTCATAATCCCTATATTGTTCACTTCTCATCATCTGGTAAACCGTGGAAACTTGGTTGTAGACATCCAGCTAAAAGTCTCTTTTTTGAGTATATTGACATGACTGCATGGTCTGGGTGGCGGCTTTCCTTGTGGAGGCGTTTATGGCTAAAATTTAGAGATGAAATGAAAAAAAAGCTAAAAGTTCTACGTAAGTCATAAAAAGCTTTAGTATAATGAAGTGTTTTAGCTTTGCTGAATCAGAGCATGAATTGATATTATTTGAGATAATTAAACAACAACTTTTTGCGACGGCAGTTGCCTACGGCAGGAAAACGCTTCATGCGCGCTGCCTCGCCTTTGCGACGGACAGATTCTTCCCTTGGGAAACCCTCCTGCGAACTGTCCTCGCCTTTGCGTAAGGCTAATTCATACTTTAAATCAGTAATATCAGCATTTTTATCTATAAGATTATGTCTAAAGTAAGTATTTGCATTCCTACTTTTAATCGTGTTAATCTATTGCCTTTTGCTATTGAAAGTGTACTACAGCAGACTTATCAAGACTTTGAATTAATCGTTTGTGATGACGGTTCTCAAGACAGTACACCCGAATTAATGTTAGAGCAAACAGACAACCGCATAAAATACATCCGCCATCCGCAAAATATTGGCAAAAGTAATAATATGCGTAGCGGCTTTGATGCAGCGACAGGTGAATATTTTATAAAATTTGATGATGACGATCGCTTAACTTCAGATTTCCTAACACGCACTGTAGCAGTACTGGAACAAAACCATAGCATTGATTTTGTTGGTACCGACCATTGGATAATAGATATTAACAACATTCGCGATCGCGTGAAAACTCAGGAGAATTCTCGCCGTTGGGGTAGGGTGAATTTACCCGCAGGTGTTGTCGATAATTTGTTAGAAGTTGTCTTTGTTAACCAAAGCTTTCAAATTGGTGCCACTTTATTTCGCCGCAAAGTTTTGCAAGAATTAGGATTTATGCAGCCCAATTGGCAAAATTGTGAAGATAATGATTTATTTGTGCGGTTAGCTTTAGCAGGTAAAAAAGGATATTACTTACCAGAATTGCTCATGGAATATCGTGTCCATGCTGAACAACAAAGGACAGATCGAGCTATTCAATATTTAACTGATAAATCGCAGTATTTAGAAAGTTACAAATTTGACTCTGAGAAGTTAGAAAAAATTAGACTCCAGCGACTTGCAGAAACGCAATTATTACTAGGATTACGTTTGGTGGAAAAAGGTGAAACGCGAAAAGGGAGAGAGTTAGTTTTCGCTAGTAAGTCTTTTTCTCAGGCTAAAGCGTGGACTGGTTTGGGGTTATCTATATTACCAATGGGGTGGCGGAGTAAGGGGTTTGAATTAGTACGAAAAGTACGGGGCTGAATGAAAAGTGTTAATATTATTAATAATAAAAAAATATTTGTAAGTATTATAGCATAACGACACAAACAAAAAATATATGAATTTATGTAAGGGTTTATAGTTGCGCTTCAGCGCTAATATCTAGAGCGCTGAAGCGCAACTACGAACCTTTATTTATTAGTGCCAACCTACTGGAGATATTAAAATATGCATTCTCCATTCCCAAGAATGAATTCTTATCTAGAAAATCCTGTATTTTGGGCAGAAGTACATCATCGATTGATTACAGCAATAGCAGATGCAATAGAACCCAATCTTCCACTTGACTACAGAGTAGGTATTGAAAAACGTACTTATTTAAGTGATAACTCAGATTCTATCTTGGTAGATATTTCAGATGTATCTGTGTTTTCTCAACAATCACTGAATCAACAGCATTCATCAACGACGACTCAAGTTTCAACGGCTGACGCCATAACTATCACAATGCCAATGCCGGAAAATGTCACACAAAGTTACTTAGAAATTAGAGAAGTGAAAACGGATTTTGCCATTACAGTGATTGAAATATTATCTACAAAGAATATACAGTGATTGTAGACCACGCTTATCAAAGAAGAGCGTGTTCGCAAGCACCCTCTTTAATTACGAATTACGAAGCGCGTAATTATTTGATCAAGTGAGTCACCGTTGTTTACCCTCTCCGTTAAAACTTAACCGTGTTGAGAGTACTGCTCCAGATTTAACGTATGGCAGGACAAGAGCCAAAAGGAGAAGCAGTAATACGTATTCAGCAATTGTCCCGCACTGCCGACAAATTTAACCAAGCAAACATCATCCGTCTAGATAAGCTGGTGCATCGTCCAATTTTAAATGGGCGTTCCTTGCTCGATCTACTCAAGACAGATGAAGAAGACCCTATAGTGGCTTTACCCACTCTCAAGGCAATAGCCGATAGAGAAGCGCAAACCCGTCGTGCACCTAAGGGGGCTGGCAAACACCTGAAATCGCTCGATGATGTGTTGCGTGAGTCTTCTATACCATCTTGAACACTTAAGCTATCGCACTGAGCCTTCTGGACCAGTAATTTAGACAACTAGGGATTACACTGAGATCCTGGAGAAAAAGTGCTACTATAACATGAGCAGACATCATTTTTATGGTTTTTAAGGTGCTTAAGCCCACCAAAATAAGCCATTCTAGGGCTGTGTTCCATGTTTATTTTGAAAGTTCCTATTTAAGTTCGGTATGAAAAATCCGGAAAACTTTGTTATCTAATGAAGTAGAGAGTTTTGAAGTTAGATTGCTTCTGGCAACCCAATAAAAAGGTTGTGGCAGATTGAGTCTGTGCCAAAGAACGCTTGCGTTTTCAATTTCTTGGGCAACGAGGACTTTTCCAGAAATACGATGATGGGTGATATTATGCGAAAATGTGTTCTGCAGTTCAAAAAGTTCTAGATATGGTAGAGATTTCAGCAACTTCTTTGCTTCTTCAACTTCGCTTTCTGGGATTAATGGAAACCCGACGGTGTTAGACAGAAATCCCTTTGTCCTCGTCACAATAGCGATCGCATCAGTTGTCTTTCTCCAAATAACTACAGCAAACAACTCCACATTTACTGCATCACGTCGTGGTTTTTTGGGGGGACAGAGTTCGATACAATTTTTGGCGAAAGCTAAACAATGTTCCTGTAAAGGACACAGAAGGCATTGAGGTTTTGTTTTGCGGCAGACTGTTGCCCCCAACTCCATCATTGCTTGGTTAAAATCACCAGGACGGTTGTCTGGCTGAATGCGCGTCACATAAGCTTGAATGGCTGATTGTCCTAATGAACTCCACACATCTTGAAGGGCAAGCAAACGACTCACAACCCGGATAACATTGCCATCAACGCAAGCAACTTTTTCATGGCAGCATATGCTGGCGATCGCCGCTGCTGTATAAGGACCACAACCTGGTATTTCCAGCCACTCTTGGTAAGACTGAGGAAAATTTCCATTCCTTCGTTCAACAATACACTGTGCACCTTTCTTTAAATTGCGGGCACGAGCATAATAACCTAACCCAGACCACAGTTGTCGCAGTTTTTCCTCATCGCAAGCTGCCAGCTCGTCAACCGTGGGGAGATGCTTGACAAAATCGGCAAATTTTGGTATCACAACAGCCAAAGTCGTTTGTTGACTCATGACCTCGCACACCCAGGTATGATAGATATTTCTCGACTGTCGCCAAGGCAGCAGTCGATGATGTTTGTCGTACCAAGCAATGAGTTTTTTTGTACAGCAATCCACTGTCAAACCTCTGTTAAACTCTAATCGCTCGTATGTTACCAATGAGTTGCCATTCTGGCAAATTGGCAGAATGACACGCAAAGCTAAAGTAATCTATATAATAAATCTCACTTTGATCAATTTAGGCGCTCGGCGTAACTTATATCGACAAGTTAAGTAACAGGACATAAATGTATGAGTGGAAACTCTTTGTTCTGGAGTGCGTCAGTGTAAATTCAGGAATTTTGATTTGGTGGAGTACTAACCGCGATCCTCTTTGATAAGTGAAATTGTTGTGACTGTAAACAGTTAATTGTCAGCAGTCAAAATATGATGTTGACAAATCGTATACAGATTGCTACAAATAAATCGCCTTTATATAGAGGATTTTCTCCCTGTTTTTTGAGATCTACAAGGAAAAACTATTGTAAGCATTAAACTGTCAGTTATGAAAGGAATTGAATGAATATGATTGACTTAGATGTAAGTATTCAGCTAATAGCCTTTACTCGCTCAGCCAGCATGATTTTTCAGGTTTTGACAACGTAAACCGAGCGCTAAATGCCAATAGATAAACGCTGACAACCGATTTAACAGATTTAATGATATTGACAGTGAAAAGTAATTTGAATTCCCGATTTTTTCACATTCTTGTTTGCCTGCTCTCAACCACTTTGGTAACAGATTGCCGAGTCATTCAAGCACAAGAAAGAACTATATCTAGCAAAAAAATCGCTTACGGTGGTAACGACCAGCAAATAAGCAATCAAGGGCGATCGCGCTCCTACTATCTTTACACACCAAAATCTTATAATTCCCGTCGTCCGATGCCATTAGTTTTAGTGTTTCACGGACATGGTGGTAGCGGTCATTCAATTGCTCGTGTTTCTCGCTTTAATACTTTAGCTGAGCAAGAAGGGTTTATCGTTGCTTATCCAGATGGAATTAACCAAGAATGGAGCCTTAGATCTAATCCTCAAACAAATGTGGATGATGTTTCATTTGTTTCAGCATTGCTCGAGCGCATACAACAAACAAGAAATATCGACAGCGAGAAAATTTATGTGACTGGCTTTTCCAAAGGAGCAATTCTAGCCCAAGCCTTAGCTTGTAAAATCCCGAATAAAATTGCGGCTTTTGCATCAGTAGCAGGTGCTCTTCCAGTGCGACTCAAACCTAATTGTCAGCCACGGGCAGCTGTATCAATGCTGATGATCAACGGTACAAATGATCGCTCCGTACAATATCAAGGCGATGGCGACACCCAGGAGCGAGGAGCACTGATTTCCGTCCCCGCAACAATTAACTTTTGGCGATCGCGCGATCGCTGTTCTGGATCGGCTCCAGTTCGATTGCTTCCCGGTGCTAATCCACGTGCACCCTATAAAGTCAAAACCTCTCGCTCCTCAGGTTGTAAAGATGGCTCAGAAGTTTTACTGGCAACTGTTGTCGGTGGTGGACATTCTTGGCCCGGTGGTACTTCTGATGATGCTAGCCTCAATAAGTTCAACAATAAGCTTGGCTTTAACGCCAGTAAGATGATTTGGAACTTTTTTGAACGTCACAGCCTGCCTTAGTGCATTAAATCTTAAATGGCAGGAAAATAAGGCGATCATACTTTATCTTTACTAACTGTGACATAAGTTGATCGCCTTATCTATAATTGTCTTTTTTTGACAAACTTACACTCCTCTTAACACTTAGTATCTCGTTGATGCTAATGTGGTTTGTTCATAGTAAGGTTGGAAGGCATTAATAATATCTTGCTCTTCATTAGCTACAGCAAAATGCACCAATGCACGCCGCTTGAATTGGAATAACAGTTCTGGAGTAGCTTTGGATTGCTTAAAGTACAGTCTTTTTTTCAAGCATTGCGAATCATCCAAATCAAAAAAGAAAGAATGAAATCTACTGGAGGAACCGGATATTCCGACAAATCAAAAGTCACTGTATTCTCCTCTAACTTCATAAATCGCCATTGAGTGCCACTAGTGACACTTCCATAGATGGTGTTAACAGGTTTCTTTTTCGCTTTATTGAATCGCTGGGCAGCAACCATTTCTGCTACACACTGTCCAATTCCAGTTCTTAAATCTGCTTTTTTTGCCTCCACAATTACAACTGCGGGGGCATCAATTTCTATTAGTTTAGGTGAACGACTGAGCAAGAAATCACATCTTCCGTTTAGTCCCACAGAACTATCAACATCGAAATCTTCTCCAGAAAAAATTCCGATTTTTTTTTCCAATATTCTCCATACTTCCAATAGTATAGGAGTAATAATTAATTCAGAACGTACTTTTTCGCTACCAGTTGCAATTGCGATCGGTAAAACTTCTTCTAAATATTCCACAAGTTGAGCGGAGGGTTTAATTAGTTCAATCTCTGTAACAAAACGCCTTCCTTCGACAGTAATTAAACCAAAAGCTTCTTTCGCTTTTGTGATTGTTGTGAACTCGCTGTATGGCATATATTTTTAGATGAAAAAGCTCATCGACTGTTTACAACTAATTCGATTGACAAGATATCCGACGTCTTTAAGAAGTCGGATATCTGAATTTTATGAAGTTAATAATTTATGACGATAACAGGAATAAAGACGCCTTGGAGATGTCGGAATTGTTGACAGAAATGTTGAAAATAGGTGAATAATAGCAATCGCGCTCGGTATTTATCTAATTAAGAATCTTATGACATTGGAGATTGTATTTTTTCTAACGAAACCAAACCATTGTCTTCAAAATCTATCTCTAGATGATATCCTTCCATCATCGCAGTTCCCACTAAAGGTTTATAACCAGAAGCTAAAATGAGAACTACTTTTTCTACATCATCCCAAACAATAGTTGCTAAATGTATAGCTGATAAAGCTTCGCTACCGTCAGCTAACCTTATAGGTGTACTGGAATACAGAGGAAGATTTATTGCGGTAACTGCTTGTGGTGGTAAGGTAAGATAGCCGTTGAATCCAGTATCGATAGCAAAATCCACAGAAAAATCCGGTTGTTCTGGTAAACGGAAAGTCACTGGAACTATGGCCCTGTGGTCAATCAATCTTCCGTAAATCATTCAACTGTACGCTTCATTGGAGCATTGCCAAAACTAAATGCAACATCATAACCAATTCGCATAGTAAATAATCTAGCATTTGGATTCTTCTGCTTTAAACTTAATGCTGATTCTACACCAGTTTGATCGATTCCATATTCACCAGTTTCTGCATCAATGACAATCATCTTGCCAATATTATCGCTATGCTCGACCTTTTGACGAATCCCCCGCTCGTAACACTGTTTGGCTCTTTGGGCAACTTCCTCTACGGTCCAAAAAATAGCCTGCATAATTGTACCTGCTTTTACCTAATATTTTTCTCTCATTATAGATGCGTGCGAGCAAGTAGGGAATAGAAGCGCTCTCTCGCTGTGCGATTACGCCGTCCATGCGTATCGCAACGAAAAGCGCGGCGGGCGATGCTTCTTCCACTTTTGTGATTGTTGTGAACTCGCTGTATGGCATATATTTTTAGATGAAAAAGCTCATCGACAGACAAGATCCCCGACAACTTTTACGGATGCTGTTGGCGAATTGTGGGTCAGACCCCACACCTCAACGATTTTATCGGCTTTTCGAGACGAGACTTTCAATGCGATCGCCTCTGGAAATAGCAACGAAATAGTTGATTTATCGTTAATGAGGGGTATCACCCCTTATTCGCCAGATCTATCCTTTAAGAAGTCGGAGATCTAAATTTTGTGAATCACTCAACCGTTGCTAACATCTCTAACAACTGCGGTTCGTTCAATTGCGTAATTCCTAACTCCTCCGCTTTTGCTAACTTAGAACCCGCATCTTCTCCCACTACCAAAAAATCTGTTTTTTTGCTCACAGAATCTGTCACCTTACCACCAGCTTTCTGGATCAATGTCTTTGCTTCATCTCGCGTTAAGGAGGGGAGAGTACCTGTGATGACAAATATTTTACCCGTAAATGGAGACGCCAGATTTTGTGTCTCTACATTTTCCTGTACAAATTGCAACCCAACGGCTTTCAGACGAGAAATCAATGTTTGATTTGCATCAACAGAGAACCACTGGTGTACGGATTGGGCAATTTCAGCACCTATACCGTAAACAGTTTCAATATTTGCTTGATTCACTTCTGCTAACTGTTCCACAGTGGGAAACTTCTCAGTCAACAATTGAGCATTCACACTGCCAACGTGACGGATACCTAAACCATACAACACTCGTGACCAAGGTTGGTTTTTTGATTGCGCGATCGCCTCCACCAATTTCTGTGCTAACTTTGTCCCCATACGATCTAATGCACACAACTTGTCTTCTGTCAAGTCGTACAAATCGGCAACGGAATGAACGACGCCTTTATCCACGAGTTGATGCACAAGTTTTTCTCCCATCCCTCTGATATCCAAAGCATCCCGGCTCACCCAATGTTCGATCGCCCCTTTCAGAATAGCTGCACAACTCGCATTAACGCAGCGAGTGACAGCTTCACCCATCTCCCGCACGACTGGTTGACTGCAAACCGGGCAATGAGTCGGCATCACAAAAGGTATAGCTTCAGCAGGGCGGAGTTCTGTGAGTACCCTCAGCACTTCTGGGATAATTTCCCCAGCTTTGCGGACGATGACTGTATCGCCGATGCGGATATCTAACTGAGTAATGCGATCGCTATTGTGCAATGTAGCGCGGGAAACAGTCGTCCCTGCAAGTTGTACGGGACGCATTTCTGCTAAAGGAGTCAGTGCCCCGGTTCGTCCCACATTCACAGCAATATTTTCCACACGGGTAGGTGCTTCTTCGGCTGCGTACTTAAGAGCGATCGCCCAACGCGGAAACTTTTGCGTAAACCCAAGCTGTTCTTGCAGCTTAAAAGAATTGAGCTTCACAACCACCCCATCAGTCATATAAGGTAAATTCAAGCGTTCCGTATCCCAGTATTCGTAATATTCTGCCACCTCATCTAAAGAAGAACACAACTTGCGGTTGGGATTTACTCGAAGCCCCATCTTCTGCAATAATTCCAACGCCTCCCACTGAGTATTAGCAATACTCGCATCATCTCTCCCTGGAATATGTAAAGTGTAAGCAAAGAAATCCAACCGCCGTTGCGTGACAATCCGGGAGTCGAGTTGTCTGAGTGTGCCGGCTACGGCGTTCCGAGGATTAGCAAAGACGGCTTCACCTGCTTTTTGCCTTTCAAGGTTGATTTGTTTAAAAACGTCCAAAGGCAAAAACGCCTCGCCTCGCACTTCTATCCTCTCAACGTTTTCTAGCTCTTCTAAATGTAACCGCAGGGGAATAGAGCGAATTGTCCGGACATTTTGAGTGATATCTTCACCCATCACCCCATCACCTCTGGTTGTCCCTCTAATGAGAATACCATTCTCATACGTTAACGCCAACGCCGAACCATCTATTTTAAGTTCGCAGACATACTCCGGAGACGTTGCTCCAGTCTCTACATGTCTCCCCCAACGCCGATCCCAAGCCTTTAATTCCTCAACGTTAAATGCATTTTCTAAGCTGTAGAGTGGAATGTTATGGCGTACCGAGGTAAACTGCGTTGCAGGTTTTTCACCCACTCGTTGAGTTGGGCTATCCGGCGTGACTAACTCTGAATACTCAGTTTCCAACTGTTGCAATTCTCGGTACAGTTGGTCATAAACTGCATCCTCCATGATCGGAGAATCAACGGCATAGTAAGCATAGCTAGCTCGTTGTATAAGTTGGCGCAGTTCTTGAACGCGCTGTTTAACTTCCAAGTTGATCGGTTCCATGACGTCGTTCTCAATCAGCATTCATTTACGTATAGGATGCATTACAGTTAGACTTTACTTGAGAGCGCTGTAACGCACTAATATAAAGTAAGCAGATGCGTTACACTAGTACAGATCGGCGGAAATAAACCAACCATCTGAAATAGGTAAAAAGCCTACATGCTTTCATTGTTCTGTCTTTTTACTTTTGTCTTGTTGTACTAGGTTAACTCACTTTACTCATAACTCATAGCTGACTGAAATTCAACGCATCCAGTCTTCTACTTCATAGAGAAAACGTGTCTCGCCAATCAGTTTGCGATTTGCAGAAGTGCTTTGGACAAAAACAATGTATTTTTCCAAGTTGCTTGGCTTGAGGCGGACAGTCGCACCCATTGGTACTCCCAACATCTCTCGTGCTGATTCTCCTTCAAACAAATCGCCTGTTGTCCGTTCCATCAAAATAATTTCTTTATGTCCTTGGATAGTTTCAGTTTTAGTAAATTCGTAGAAACCCCGCCCGACTTTGAACGTTAGACCATTTTCTAAAACAAACGCTTTGATAGAAATATCTTGCTCAACGTCTAACACCTGGAAACGCCCAGGTGATACTGCTCGTAAATCAGCGGCTGCGTAATAAGATGTTTCTTCACGCTTCATCATCGAGTTAAATATTTGATTTAACCCACGACTCATGCGTCCTTGGTGAATGACTTCTTGTTCGTAAGCTTGGAGTTGTTCATTGGAAGATTGCTGATAGCAAACTGCTAAGAACAAATCAGTAACGTAGGAAAACTGATCTAGATTGACATGAAACCCGCCAGATTTTTCAGCAAGTTCTTTATAAAAAGGAGTTGCATGGGAGCGATTGAGGGCTTGTACTCCATAAACCATAATTTCTTTATCAGCCAATTTATCAGCTTCTTGCCGCCAATTCAGCTTTTTGGGATTGTGTGCTGGCGGATGGGGAATATCATCACCAATTAACACCAGTGATTTAGAAGCTGAATTTGACCAAGACAGAGATTGTGCTTCATGTAATACTAATTCATAACATTCAGGAGCATCTCCTCCACCAGTTGGTTCTACATTTTGCACAAAATCACAAATAGCATTAACATCACTAGAAAGGTCAAACTTTTTTGTGACATAAGTTTATCCCTCATCACAATAATCACCATGTGCAATGATACCAATCCGAATCAGGGTAATTTCATTGATCAGTCTGGTGACTGTTTCTTTAATTTTTCGCCTGACTTGGGTAAGGCAAGGATACATGCTTCCGGTAGTATCAAAGCTAAAAACAACTTCGATGTTACTGCTGGACATAAATTTCCCCCTCTTAATTTGCAGATTTTGACTTATCGAGCCTTGAACTTGGCGCAAGTTTTAGGATCGCATTGCCGTGATTCGCATACTAATAAGAATGCTAAATATATATTTCCCCGATTCGAGTTCCGAATTTACATACTTAATACATAAAAATACTAGT
>JAQYWN010000168.1 GCA_029379265.1 Rhizonema sp. NSF051 | reverse complement strand
TGTTTGTGCACTTTACATTTATAGTTTTGCATTTTTAATTATTTTTCTCTCGATTGATCGTGACAACAATTTCTGTTCCTTGCTCAGGTTGGCTTTGAATCGTTAGTTGTGCTCCAATATTTTCTGCCCGCTCGCTCATTCCCAGTAATCCAAATCCGCCAACAGGTGGTATACTACCAACCCCGAAGCCCCGTCCATTGTCTTTAACGCACAGAATACACTGTGTATTTTCATAAGCCAACTCAACGCGAATTTCGCTGGCGCTGGCATATTTAATCGCATTTGTCAATGCTTCTTGTCCTATTCTGAGTAAATTATTCTCAACCTCCGGTGATAAGGGATAAGCTGTACCAGTGGTTTCGCAGATAATAACCGTATCGGTAGCGGCTCTCATCTGAGTCACGAGGCGATAGAAGGCGCTGTGCAAATTGCCATCTTCCAATAGCTGGGGACGGAGCGCTGTGACCGAACGACGCGCCTCAGCAAGCCCGGTTCGTGCCAACTCATCCACCATATCCAGGTGTGCTTGTGTCGCTTCTAAATCATCCGTTAGCACTTGTGTTGTTGCTCCGACATGCAGCAGAATACCTGTAAAGGCTTGCGCCAAAGTGTCGTGAATTTCGCGTGCCATGCGGTTGCGTTCCTCTAAAATTGAGGCTTCCTCGGCACTTTTCTGTTCTCGCAGTGCAGCGTTTCGCTGTTCGCTAATGTCTGTAACCAAACCATAGTGTCCTCTCACTTGAGCATTGGGACCAAAATCGGGGATGAAGGTAGCAGTTACATACTTTTTGCCAAACGGATAGGGAATTTCTGCCTCATAGGTTGTCATCTGCCCTGCTTGCGCTCGATTGATGTGCGGCAGAGCAATTTGATAAGCTGCTTCACCCAGGACTTCACGGACAGACTTGCCCAGAATTTTATCTCGACTACAGCTCAACCAAACTTCATAAGTCCGGTTGACAAACTGATACCGTTGATTTTCATCCACATAGCTGATAAGAGCAGGGAGAGCATCGGTGATCAGTCGTAATTGCTGTTCTTTTAAGCGAAGCTCGTCGAAGACATCGCGCAGTGCTGCTTCGCTTTTCTGTAATGCTGCCGTTCGTTCCGCAACCTGTTGCTCTAACGTGCGGTTGTAATCGGCTAGCAGTCGCTCTGATCGTCTCCGCTCTGTAATGTCTTGAAAGGCTACGATTGCATAAGCCACATTGCCCTGTTCATCAAACACGGGCGTTCCCCACGCCTCAATTGGAATTATTACGTCGTTTCGATGAATTTCCATATCATCAACTGTGGTGCGTTCACCGTTTAATGCACGGACGATTGGCAGTTGCTCACTTGGGTATTTTTGATCCGTTCCTGCCCGATAAAACTGATAAATATCTGCGTATTGATTGGGTGTTACGGTAGGATCAACCCCTTTACCGATTAGCTCAATTCTCCGTTGATTGGCATAATAAGGGCAACCCGTCGCATCTAATACTGCAATTGCCACCGGAACTGCTTCTAGAAATTGAGCCATCTTACTTTCGCTCTTTTGTAGCTTTGAGTAGAGTTTGGCATTTTCGATCGCAATAGCTGCGAGGGCTGATAACAGATGCAAAACTTGCGTTCGCTCTTGTGTAAATACCCCAGTCACCAACTGATTTTCGAGATATAACATGCCGACGAGCTTACTTTGATTCAGCAGGGGCAAACAGAAGATTGATTGTGTTTGGTTGTGTTGAATATATGGCTCATTGATAAAATTACCTTCACGAGTCGCATCATTCAAGATGACAGATTCATGAGTTAGGAGAACATAATTAATAATCGATTCAGGCAGGCGATTTGCCGTTGAGATAGATTGAAGCACTTGCGTAGTAAGGGTATTTTCCCCATCACCATCATTTAGTTCACCAGATGCTTCAATCACCCATTGTCCTGAGTTTTCTAAAATCAGAAATCCTGTTTGTGCTCCGGCATTTTTGATGAATATGTTCATCAAGGAACGAAGCAAGTGAGCCAGTTCAATTTCACTATAAATCGCTTGTGATGCTTCTAAGACTGCGGCTAAATCGAAAGCAATGCCTGAGCTATTATAAGTGGTTCCAGAAGTGGTGTGGATTGGCGTGGAAGACCTGCCCGATGACGGAGGAAATAACTGTGGATAGCGAGTTTCTAAATCTTTGACCTTTGCAGTTGCTCCCCAGCGCTCGTAGCAGTAGTGAGCTTCCTTCATGTAAGTTTGGGCAATCTTTTCCCGACTACGAGATAGGTAAAATTTGGCAGCTAATTCATAAGCTAATGCTTCATCTTGAAGATAGTCATTGTCTCTAGCACCAAGAATAGCTTGTTCGTAGAATTCTTCTGCCTCAAGCAATTGACCCAAAACTCGTGCAATCTCTGCTTGCACCAGATTATATTTATGCAAATGATTCATTGACAAACAATGTGCCCATTGTTTCATTCTATCCTGGGTAACAGCAACTTTTTTGAGGATAACTGAGTGTACTTGAGCACTGCTTGTAGGATATCTTGCGAGTCTTGCTAGAGAGTTATAGAAGTCGTTCATGCGAAATATGCCCATTGCAAATCATCTGTTGAAGATCACAAGCGGATGGCATATCTCAAACTATACAGCACTTCTGACTACAACACCCTGATTTCTCACAAATCTGAAACAAAGGAGTCAAAAACTACGAAAATGTATATAAGGGCGCGTCCGGTAAACTTTGGCACCGGGAAGTTTTTCATTTTTATTGGGTCAAGTTTCTTCCACCTGAGCAACAAACCAAGTTGGGAAGGCGAAGGCTGTAATCCCTGTACGGGATGCTTTCGGGTCTTGCTCGTCTACAGGTGGTGCGTATTCTCAGATCGTCTACCAGAAGTGGCACGTCGTCCTGAATTCGCTGTAAGTTATGAGTTGAGATTCTGTTTGATATTGAGAATTACATGGGCGTGGGTCGCGTTTATATTCCTTAGGTAAGAACGCGGGGAGAATACGCGGTAATTTAGATTCTGCGCTCCCATACTCTATGTTATGGGATTGAAACAAAGACGCCTTGTGGTGCGTTGCTTGCAAACAGGCGGACAAATTTTTTTAAGGGTGGCGAGCTTTGACAGCTAAATGATAAAACTTAGGTTCGGTAAGGAGATGGTGCGATCGCTCTTAAATGACGGCGAGCGCTACACTGATAGTAAGACTCTCCCAATCGCAGATTCTTTAGGCAACCGAATGAGGAGTAGGGAGGAGTTAGCTGCTTTTCGCAAAGCCCGAAGTCTGAGTGGCGGCTTCCTTTGTACAGCAGAACAACGGAGGTTCCCCTGTGTTTTCGCACCTGCCAACCCGAAGAAAGCAAAGGAGCTTTGGGGAATAGGGAATAAAAATTTCTTTAATTCCCCTTGTTCGGTATCTATATCCAGTGCATCCTCCTATCTCCCGAATTAGATCAAATCAACTGTGTGTTAGACATTCTTCAGCCAATTCTGACATTTTATACAGAACACGAAGAGTTTATTGACAACCTGCTTTCAGGGGGGTTGCCTGCACTTTTCCCTGCGATTGTAAGTTTTTTCTGGTGGATAAAATGGCGGCATCGTCAGCGGCGTATTCCTCCTAATATTTTTCCTTTTGAAGTCATTAAGCCTCAAAGTCAAGACTTAAAGCAGCGAATTCTTGGTGGAGATGATGATGATCCTTTGGCAGATAGAAATATAGTTTATCAAGACCGAGTGGCAAATCGCAGCATCCGTAAGGAATTACAAAAGCAGCTTGAGGAGTATCGTTGGGTGTTAATTTTGGGACGCACCGGATTGGGGAAAACACGGGAAGCGACGGAATTGGCAAACCATCTGAATCAAGCAGGTTGGACGGTACTTTACTTGAAGCCAAATGAATGGCTAGATATTCCCGCACGAATGCCTGTGTCGATGGGAAGCGATCGCAAGTTACTATTTTTCTTGGATGATCTCAACCAGAAAATGTACCGCAGCCGTGAAGAAATTTCTCCAGAAGCGGAAATAAATTTGGTGGAACGGTTTACAATCCCGTTACAAGAACGATTGCTGGATGCATTGGCAAAATACGAGAAGTTCTGTGGCAAAGCAGAAATCCGTGTGATTGCGACGGCAAGAAATGAAAAACAACCAGATTTTCCTGGGGAAACAAGCGCTTGGGAAAAACTGCAATGGGAAAAATACCCTAAGCTTTGGCAGCAATTTAAAATTTATGAATTACCCGAACCGGAAGATCAAGCAATTGTTGGGGTGTTGCGAGAAACGGTACCGAAAATTAACATCCCCGCATCGCCCGAATATTATACCGAAATCGCCAGGCGCAATGACGCGACTTTTAGAAATGTAGTGGAAAATCTCCAGCACCTTTTGAATGATGGGTTACCTTTAAATCCTAAAACTTATCGAGAAAGTTTGGGGAAGACTTGGGAAGTACGCTACCAAGAGTCGGTCTCTTTATATCCAGTTAGCTGTTATATTTATGATGCGCTTGATTTGCTACAGCAATTTGATATCCCACTCAGCCGCTTTACGGTAGAAACAACAACGCGGATGTTGGTCAAAGGGAATTTTTGGTCGCGGCTGTGGTACAATTGGCAAATTCACAGTGCGACTCACTTTTTAATTCACGCCGAACGCATCCTCCAACCGCGCGTTGGGCAAATAGAGGCAAAGGGCAGGCACCTAGATGTTAGGGAATACATCTTGCCTTTGACTCACCTCATGTTGAAACTGGCAGTGAGACAACCCAAAGAAATGCACCCCGTATTGCTAAATTTTGGTGTGAAGGTGGCACAATTAGGTTACCATCTTGAAGCAATTACCTGCTGGGATAAAGCTTTAAATCTTAGACCAGATTACTATCAAGCATGGGGAAATCGCGGCATTGTTCTGGGTAAATTGGGACAAACTCAAGCCAGCATTGCATCTTATGATAAAGTTTTGGCCGTTAAGCCCGATGACCATTTAGCTTGGTACTACCGAGGTAATATTTTGGATGAGGATGGGCGATATTACGAGGCGATCGCATCCTACGATCAAGCTCTGTTGATTAAACCGGAATACTATCAAGCCTGGAACAACCGAGGAATTGCCTTGCGGGATTTAGGAAAATATCAAGAGGCAATCGTATCATACGATACAGCAGTTTTTTTGCAGCCGAACCTGTACCAAGCTTGGTTCAATCGGGGTGTGGCGTTACAAACCTTGGGACAATATTACGAGGCGATCGCATCCCACGACAAAGCACTCTCAATTCAACCAGACTTACACGAAGCTTGGTTCAAACGGGGTAATGCGCTTTTTAATGTAGAGCGATACAATGATGCGATTGCATCCTATGATAAAACACTGGCGATTAAACCAGACTTACATGAAGCTTGGTTCAACCGAGGCAATGCACTGGGGAATTTGGGAAAATATGTTTTGGCGATCGCATCTTACGACAAAGCTCTGGCGATCAAACCAGATAAAAATGAGGCTTGGAACAATCGAGGATTGGCACTCATGTATTTAGAACGATATGATTTGGCGATCGCTTCTTTTGAGCAAGCACTCCTGATTAAACCAGAAGACGACTGTGTTTGGTATAACAAAGCTTGTTGCTATGGATTGCAACGGAATGTGGATTTAGCGGTTGAGAATTTGCGACAAGCCATCAAACTGAATCGCGATCGCTGTCAACAAATGGCAAAGTCTGACTCTGATTTTGAAAATATTCGGAGTTCGGAACAATTTCAGGCTTTGGTAGGGAATAGTAGTGAGCGCTTCAGCGCTTGAAGTCAAGATTTTAAGAATTCTTTGGGAATGATTTGGCTAAGTAGTACCCCAACACGTATGCACGTCAAATGGAAAGCTTAAAAAGTATTGTGATGTGCGATTACAACAATTGATAATTAAGGTTTCCTATGTCCAACCACTTTTCAACACCATCACCTGCACTATTTTTAAATACAGTCAACGCTTATCAGCGTACAGCGGCAATTAAAGCTGCAATTGAACTTCAGATTTTTACCACCATTAGTGAAGGAATTGAGTCCGTTCAATCACTGGCACAAAAATGCCAAACCTCCGAGCGAGGGATGCGGATTTTATGCGATTACTTAGTTATCATTGGCTTTTTAGTTAAGGAAACCCAAAGCTACAGACTCACGCCTGATACAGCCATGTTCTTGGATCGACATAGCAAAGCTTACATAGGGGATGGAATTGAGTTTTTATTGTCTCCCTTCATAACTAATGAGTTCAATGATCTTGCTGCGGTTGTTCGCCAGGGTGGAACTGTAGTATCCTCCCTTGGAACTCTATCGCCCGAAAATCCAGTATGGGTAAAATTTGCTAAAGCAATGTCACCGATGACGGTAATGCCAGCACAATTAATCGCTCAAATGGTGAATGGGGATTCTCAAGAGCGCATAAAAGTGCTGGAGATTTCCGCAAGTCACGGTTTATTTGGTATCGCTTTTGCTCAGTATAACTCTAATGCCGAAATTTATGCAGTAGATTGGACACCTGTTTTAGAAGTAGCTAAAGAAAACGCACAGGCGCAAGGTGTTGGCGATCGCTACCATACAATTCCTGGCAGTGCATTTGACGTAGATTACGGTAGTGATTACAACCTAGTTCTACTCCCAAATTTCTTGCATCACTTTGACATAGAGACTTGTGAAAAGCTTTTAAGAAAAATTCATCAGAGCTTGAGTGTTGATGGAAGAACCATAGTGTTTGAATTTATTCCTAACTCTGACCGCATTACACCACCATTAGTTGCTGCTTTCGCTTTGACAATGTTAGCGACAACACCAAGTGGTGATGCCTATACTTTTGCAGAATACGAACGTATGTTTAACAATGCTGGTTTTTCCGATTGCCAACTCCATTCTCTTCCACCTACTGAGCAGCAGGTAGTCATTGCCAGATCTTAGCGCGATAGTACTTCTGGCGATTTGCAATGATTGGAGGCTAAAGTTAGGGGCGGTTGCCCCACCATCACCTTACAGTTCGGACAAAGCGGTAAAGCTTTGGAGGTTGGTCAAGCTGAAGTATCCTTCTTGTACCGTAACAAAAATGTGACTCCAAAGCCTCATCCCATCAAAAAATGGCTAAAGTCGAGTATAAAGTCTTCCTTTTATTACTTTTGTTTGCACTAATGTGGTGGTTATGCCGCTGCCGCCCACTCAAGTTGTTCATAACCCATACGGCCGCCGCATAGACTCCGGTCACCTTTATTAATCCATACAAACACAGCATCAAGTACCATCTGCCAGCAGTATTTGCGCCGCATGTCCAGCCGACCCATCCCATGTTCTATTGCCCATTTTTTGATCAGTGCCGTGTCTGCTAAGCCCAGCAGCTCTTTCACGTTATACTTGATGACGCCAATGGTGGTTTTGATGCTATGATTAAGCATGACAGTTTCCTTATGGATATTGCTCAAACCCATCGCCAGACTTTTTCCAGGAGTGGTGGCGGTGGTTATTAACATTTATATTTATTCAACCTCTTTTAGAATAGGTTAACCTATTTCATAAGTCAAGAGTAAAAAATATATTTTTATGTCACACACTTATGGTAAGGCAGTAAAAGGTCACCGAGGCTTTGTATCACAAGGTAAGGATATTGGTGGCGAGGTTAAAGTTATTGGTTGTAAGTTCCCACCCGAAGTTGATGCAGTCTTAAGGACACTTCCTAACCGCTCAGAGAAGCTTCGGCAATGGGTTATTCGATGCATGCTCGAAGAGGGTCTGCTTGACCAACATTCATCAACTCAGTCTCCCAACAGCTAGTTAATTATTAATAGAAACAAAAAAGGGGCGGACACCGGAATTAACGATAGGAACGCGGTGTTGGCTCAACCGTTTCGTTAGTATGTGACAGTTCTGGGTGCTTTGTGGGTGGGCTAAAACAGAACACTATCCCTGAATGGTTATCGGTTGAAATCTCATTTGATGCTAAACAGCCACTTGGAGACGGTTGCTCAAAACTTAAATTTTGGTTGTGGTTTATGGCAGGTTCAACCGCTTGCGCGCACCAAATCGAAATAGCTTATCTGGTAGTATAGCTTTCAGACGAGGCAACCATTGCGCCTCATTGCCAACACGATAGCGTAATCGCGCCTCGGAGCGAAGTGCTACAGAAACAATCATCTGTGCAACTTTTTCAGGATTATCACCGTGTGCAATTGCCTGACTAACTGATGAGCGAATCACATCACGTACAGTGTCGTAATCACCATAAGTGGAGGTGGGTTGTAACATCGCCTGGTTGAAATTGGTCTTGAAATAACCAGGTTCAATTAAAGATACTTTAATATTGAACGGGTCTAGTTCCACGCTTAGTGCTTCGCTATAACCTTCGAGTGCAAATTTACTAGCTGAGTAAAAACCTTGACCGGGTGCACCTATCAATCCGGCTACTGAACTCATATTGATAATATGACCGCTACGCTGCTGTCTCATCGTTGGCAAAACGGCATTGGTGAGACGGACAACACCCCAAAAGTTTGTTTCAAAAATATCTTTGGCTTGTTCTAAAGAAGTTTCCTCAAGCATGCTGGCATGTATTTGTCCGGCATTATTGACGAGCAAATCAACGCGGTTAGTCCGTGCGAGCAACTGTTTTATGCACGATTGCACTGACGAAGAGGATTTAACATCTAAAAGAAGCATTTCTACCCCTTCAGTAGCTGAATATTCCTTTCGACTGGTGCCGAAGACAAGATATCCCTTTTGAGCCAGTAAGTGAGCAGTTAACTGCCCAAACCCGGATGATGCTCCTGTAACTAGCGCAACCTTTTTGTTAGTCATAGGCTTTCACTTTATGGTATTGATATCTTATCTAATTATTAACCCGGCGTTGCGGGTTATCAAGCTGTGGGTGCTTCGCACTTGAATAGTCATGCGATCGTTCACAACGAAATGTGCGGTTGGAGCCAGCGCTCGTAGCTTGTAATTGTTACTGTAAATAGCGTTTTGTGTCAAAAAAATGGTAGAACGGAATTTTTACCGTCTACCACAATCAGTAGAGCGAAAGTTTATTTTTTCACGAGGATATATGCTGTCGCATAATCAGGGAGTTGCTTGCTGTGCTGCTCAAAATCTTGTTCACTTTGAAAAATACCTGCTAAGAAATCGAGTTGATGGAGATTGGGTAAAAATGCTCCGCCTGTATCTGCAATCACTCCCAGGTGCATGTGTTTGCTGCCATCTTTAAGATATTCGAGAACAATGATTTTACCTAAACCAATATTGAGGACATCTCCTGCAAAAGTCACACCTGGGGCAATGGAAATTTTTGCATCTATTTTATATCCATAACCTTTGATAGCATCAACTTGCCGGAAATACCAGTAACGCTTTTGTGCGGCTGCGGAAACTCCCCGAACGTAAGACATTTCATTGTTTCGATCTACATTAAAAAATGCTTTCGTTCCATCTGTCATATTAACTAATATTGTGCCTTCCATGAGCGCGGCTTCTAAACCTTTTCGGCTTAGATAAACCAGAGTATCGACTTTACCATGTTCTTTTCCCCCTGGTTCGTAAATACCTGACAAAACATCTTGCTTGGTATACTTTGTGTAAAATTTATCTTGATTGGAATTATCTTTTAAACTATATATTGGTGTATCAAAAGTAGAGCTTTTCGTGTGCGAGCCAGAGTGGGTGAATACAGCGTACTTTGTAATCCTTAATTGTTTTTTCTCAGGATGTTTGAGATAATGACCAGACCATTTTATTACTCGGAAATGACTGTTAATGAATAATGGATCTTGTAAACGAGTGGGTTGATTTTTGGCAATATCTTCCTGCAACACAGCAATCATAAAATCCAAGGTACGTGTAACATCTTGTACCGTCACTCCTTCAGTACCAAGCACCCCTGTACGGGAAATATCTGGATCTGCCGAAGCATAGTCTTGGAAGTATTTTTTAGTATTGGAGAGAACTGTTAACAAATCTGCTTGATTGAAATCAATGTCAACGGCTGGCAGTTTTCCAGGAGAGAGAACCTGATGAGGTTGAACGCTAAACTTATATTTTTGGGCTTCATCAATGACTTGATATGGTTTTGAATCTGAGCCAGAATCTTTTTCTGAGGAAGAAGTCTTTTGCTTATTATTATTTTTATTAGATTTTTCCTCCGCAACAATAGCATTATCATGATTTGAGACAACTGTGGTTTGCTGTTGAGTTTGAGTATAATTCAACGATAAATTCTCTGCATCCGGATATTGTGAGATACTCTGTTGAGTTTTTGAGGGATTATGTAGTAAAATGACAATCAATAAAGTTGTCAAACCTAATATCAGGCGAATTTTTGGACTGAATAGGGTACTCATAAGTAAAAAAAATTAATTTCTCCTCAGTAAATAATTACAGAAGTTGAAGCAAAAATCCTGAAAGGAACGAAAAATTATTTTCTGTCCTATTTTTTACTTTCTTTCTCAAATTTTAGGACTTGCTCATTGACAGAAATTGTCTGATATGCTTTTTGCATTTTTAGCGCCTCAACTTTTGATTTTTCCACGAATGAGAGTTTTCCCTTCCACTGTATGGGCTCTCGGCCCTGACGCTCGAAGACTCGCTAACGCTTCGCTAACGGGTGACGCTCGTTCCTCGCTACCGCTTCGAAGATCGCTAACGCAGTCCCCTACGGAGGGTTTCCCGACAGAGGGGCTGTCTCACCGAGAGCCCCTACAAGTCGGAAACGACCATTATCCGTTAAACTCGTCGGGGGAAGTTTCCCCCGACAGATTTAACGTTAATACACAAGATCTTCAATTTGTATAGTGCGTAAGTCCTAAAATTGTTATTTCCACAGGTGTAAGCAGAGTTATCAGTCACGAAATTGAGCTTACCCTCAATTTTAAAGGGAAGCAGATTGTTATTGGTGACAAGTCCCTCTATGAACGCCACAGCAACTGCTGAAGCAGTTTACAGCGAATAGTAGAAGAATACTTGCTTTCACAACTGACGTAATTAATGAAGATTCGGTTGCCAATTTAGTACAGTAAAAACTGAAAAACTTGGCAAGAGTACTCCTTGACAATAAGACAACCTGCTTAGAAGCTTACAGTCCATCCACCAGCACGAAAATCAATGATGCGTTCTTTAAAATCTTTGGCAGAGGCTTTCGGTGCTTTCCTCGCCCTGACGAATTGTTGTTACAACCCACATTCCGCAGGTGAGGTTACTAAGTTGTAAGTCGAAATGTTGCAGCTAAGTGGGTTTACATGCATCTTCTTTAAAAGGATGAATATGTGTGCGATCGCATTCAAACATAGCAGCTAGAAGAAATAAATTTGGCAGCGTAACTACCACCTATTCTATCTTCCGAAGATTGAGAATCGCGCTTTAACTTTTCTGCGAGACGCTCGTCCCTCGCTAACGCTTCCGCTATCGCCTGCCTGCAATATTCCCGATAATTGTCTTTTTCCTGGAGTTGCTTAAACATTGATTCACTAATTCTTATCGTAATTTTTTGAGCTAATGGCTCGTCCCTTTATACAGTAAATTGATACTTTACTCAATCTGGATTTCCACCTGCTCTTCCCCGGATCGGCATAATTATAACAATTCTTTGCTCTACTAGAATAGAATGCTCTCTCGCAACAAACTATAAAGTATTTATAAATTTTCTACTCCAAACTGCTGATATTTACACTTACTGTTCCCTGGTATTAACACCGATGATTATACTAATCTTCACATATTACTTGCATGACTAAATCTTTAACCTTGTAAATAAGAGCCTCCTATTACACACATAGAATTAGTGTACAAGAAGAGGCTATATAGTAAAAAATTCTAAAGCCAATAACTAATAGAACTGTTTACC
>JAQYWN010000167.1 GCA_029379265.1 Rhizonema sp. NSF051 | reverse complement strand
GGGGAAGGGGGGGCAAATTGTATCAAGATTTTCGTGAAATGGTGTAAGTCAGAACCTAAGCGCGAAGTCTCTCTCTAGAGTGGAGCTTCGCTTTGAAGCGAGCCTACTGTGAATCTTCTGTCCGGCAGACGAGCGCGACTACGACTCTCGTTCTAGTTTGACTGCGGTTGTTATTTTTATAAATCTCCCATAAGAGCGCTGGCTCTCAAGAAACACAGAAGCAAAAAATTCATGACCTAAAATGGTATGACTGATGACTAATAGCATTTATGTTTTAATTTTGGCAGCCACTTTAGATTATTTGATTGGCGATCCGAGGGGTTGGCTTCATCCAGTGCAAGTTATGGGGTGGGTAATTACTCGCTTTACCAAATTCGCTCTCAACTACAGTCAGAATTCTCTGACGCAGCGCATCGCTGGAATTGCTCTAGGGGTTATCCTGATATTTGGTAGCGGGCTTATGGGTTGGTTGATAATTCAAAGTGCTAAACTATTGCATCCACTGTTAGGAATTGCTACAGAAAGTATTCTTTTAGCCAGTTGTTTTGCTCTAAAAAGTTTAAGACAGGCAGCCGAAACAGTTTTACAACCTTTAACAGCAGGAAAGCTTAGTAATGCTCGTTCTATTTTAAGTCATTACGTTGGTCGAGATACACAAAATTTAACCGAATCAGAAATTTTGCGAGCTATTTTAGAAACGGTCACAGAAAATGCCACAGATGGAGTCATGGCTCCGCTTTTCTATGCAATTGTTGGTGCTTTTGTGCCGCAAATCGGTCCAACTCCTTTAGCTTTGGCATACAAAGCCAGCAGTACGCTTGATTCTATGGTAGGTTACCGAGTCAGTCCCTACACTTATATAGGATGGTTTAGTGCCAGATTGGAAGATTGCTTGACTTGGTTACCCTGTCGGTTCACAGTCATGACTCTATCACTTGTATCGGGTAAACCAAAGTATATTTGGCAGATTTGTCAGCGAGATGCCGTTGCCGATCCCAGTCCCAATTCTGGTTGGAGTGAATGCGCCTATGCTGCTATTTTAGGTGTGCAAATGGGCGGTACGAACTGGTATGGCGGAGTCGCCAAACACAAACCTTTATTAGGAGATGCAATTCATCCGATCGCAGCAAATTCCATCCAGAGTGCTTTGCAACTGACTCGATACTGCTTTTTGCTTTGGGTGGGGGGAGCGATCACCCTACTCCTAATATCCTGAAAAAGGTAATGATGAAGATAGGGAATTGGGAAAAATAGGAGTAGGAGCTTTTATTGTTAACTCCTACCTCATAACTCATCACTCATTACTTAAGGGGTGTCGCTTTATGAATCTATCAGTCAAGGTGGTTGAGATTCTCTCAGCTGAGGAACTTCGTCGTACTGTGACTCGTCTCGCCTCTGAGATAGTGGAAAGGACGCGAGATCTGTCCCAACTGGTACTTATCGGAATTTATTCTCGAGGTGTGCCGTTAGCCCAGTTGTTAGCGGATCAGATTGAGGTACTTGAAGATGTACCTGTGGCAGTGGGAGCATTAGACATCACATTCTATCGAGACGATCTTGACCAAATTGGGTTGCGGACTCCTTTAAAAACTGACATCCCTTTTGACTTAACGGGGAAAACAGTTATTCTCGTAGATGATGTCATTTTTAAAGGACGGACAATTCGCGCCGCTTTGAATGCGGTGAATGAGTACGGTAGACCTGAGGTTATTCGTTTAGCCGTGCTGGTAGACAGGGGTCATCGTGAAGTACCTATTCACCCTGATTTTTTCGGTAAGCATCTCCCCACAAATACTGAAGAGATTGTCAAAGTTTACTTACTCCCTTGGGATGGACGAGATGCAGTGGAATTGCTCGGAGATTGAAGTCTTGATTGTTGAACGTTGAGCGTTGAGTGTCAACTTACTCATCTCTCGACTTAAGTCGAGAGATGAGCTTAAAGATTTTTGATTGTGTCCTATCTTATAAAGAAGTAACCATATCCTTAATATAATGTATAACAGCATCTGCTGTAGTCAGATTAGTTGCGACTAAAATTTGGTTGATGTTACACAATCTCAATAACGCTTCCTCGTTTGCCTGGTTCGACGCAGGTGCCAAAAAATCTTTCAACAAAATGACTGCTAGGACATCTCCTGTGCCAATTAATGAAGCCACTGCTTGATACCCTCCAACTGGTACTGACGGTGTCTTCTGACTAGTCGTTAAACGGGTTTGTTGTGACAAGGTTTCACTAATTGAAGGCGTCGCGATCGTCAGGCACTTTAATAAAAAGTCTTGATGTTGAGTAACAAACTGTACAAGCTCTGATTTCTTACTATCATGTGTCATTAGTGCAATGTATTTTTTGCCAATAATCTCAAAAGCCTTATTTACGGTTTCAGGAGTTTGAGCCATTACCTCAGACATTTCTGCTTCGTTAGACGCTTGAGTCATGTCTTGAGACACTTCTTCTGGTGTTTGAGTCACTGATTCAGGAGATTTCATAGTTGTTTGAGAAACTGTGTCAGTGATAGGTTGATCTGTGTGTGGAACCTCATCCAATACTGGGCTGACTTCAACAACTTCTGTGGAGAATGTAGTTGTCTCAGGAATTACTGTACTTGCCTCAATTTCTTCCAAGACTTCGTTGATATCTAAGGGAGTGTGGGTATTATTTTCTGAAGCTTGCACTTCCTTTGAATGAAGTGCCTCTTCTGTTTGTGCACTAATTTCTTCAGTTTCTACGAATTCTGGTATTTGAATCACTGTTACTTCATCGTGAATCACAATTGCCTCTTGTTCGTGAGTGTCAGAGGGAACTGGAGTGTCAATTTCTCTTGTTTCTAGTTGATCTAAGGAGGCGATCGCAACTGGAGTGAGAATGTTTTCCTCTGTTGCCACTTGTTGTGGTAGCTGAATCACTGTTACTTCATCGTGAATCACAGTTGCTTCTTCTTCGTGAGTGTCAGAAGGAACTGGAGTGTCAATTTCTCTTGTTTCTAGTTGATCTAAGGAGGCGATCGCAACTGGAGTGAGAATGTTTTCCTCTGTTGCCACTTGTTGTGGTAGCTGAATCACTGTTACTTCATCGTGAATCACAGTTGCTTCTTCTTCGTGAGTGTCAGAAGGAACTGGAGTGTCAATTTCTCTTGTTTCTATTTGATTTAAGGAGGCGATCGCAACTGGTGTGAGAGTGTTTTCCTCTGTTGCAACTTGTTGTGGTATTTGAATCACTGTTAGCTCATCGTGAATCACAGTTGCTTCTTCTTCGTGAGTGTCAGAAGGAACTGGAGTGTCAATTTCTCTTGTTTCTATTTGATTTAAGGAGGCGATCGCAACTGGTGTGAGAGTGTTTTCCTCTGTTGCAACTTGTTGTGGAGAAGTTACCTCTCCTTGAATAATAGTTGCCTCAGATTCGTTAGTGTTAGAGGGAATTTCACTATCAATTTCTCTTGTTTCTAAAACTCCGGTTTCGCCAATCGCGGATGGTGTTGAAGTATTTGCCTCTGTAACAACTTCTTCTGGCAGTTGAATAATAGTTACCTCTCCTTGAATCACTGTTGGCTCAGATTCATAGATGTCAGAGAGAAGAGGAGTGTCAACTTCTGGGGCTTTTACAACTTCGGTTTCGGCGATCGCTTCTTGTGTTTGAAGATTTATTTCTGAGCCTATAGCTTCTTTTGGAGTCTGAATAATAGTTAAGTCAGGACTTTGAATTAATTCTTCATCTACTGGAATCAACTGTTCAGATTCATTAGTCACTACGGGTGGTGTTGGAACTTCGCTAACTGGTTCTAAAGGTTGCTCGGCTGGTGTTGGGACTTTGATGACTGGTTCTAAAGGTTGCTCGGCTGGTGTTGGAACTTCGCTGACTGGCTCTAAATGTTGCTCTACGGGTGTTGGAACTTCGCTGACTGGTTCTGAATATTGATTGGTTATTACAGGAGGATCGACTTTTAGAGAAGCTCGTCGCCAATCTGCATTGAATACTGTTACTGGCATTGCCTCAGGTTCGGAACCTACTTCTTCAATGACAAGAAGGAATTCTCCAATGCGAATAACGTCTCTAGACTTCAGTTGGTAAATCTGATTTATCTCAGCAAGTTTATCGTTAACCAGAGAACCATTCACACTACCAAGATCAGAGTAGTAGTAGTTTCCATTTTGAACGAAGAACTTGCCATGCATGCGGCTTACATCAGAACTGTCTAAGATTAGACCAGATTGAGGAGATCGACCCACTATGTACTCGTTATTTACACTAGTTACTAGGTCAAGGTTAATTTCGTTTATTTTACCTAATGTTTGTGCCTTAAGAACTTTTACTTTTATCATATAAATCTCACTTCTTATTTTTTTCAAATTGATAGTATGTTGTGTAACCATTTAACCTGTAGAGCCCTGATAGCTACAGCTAATTGCTTACTAACAGACTAACCGCTTAACTGCTGATTGATCTTATTAATTTCTGCTACCCAGCGCTGACGAGTAGTGTGTTCTAAACTTAGAATATCATCTTGAGACCAGTGAAAGTGGAAAGCAATAAAAGCTACCTCCTCGTATAACTTATCTAAGGGGTAGCTTGAGGCTCCCCCGCCAGTTCTAGCTCCACCGCAAACTGTGTATTGCAATGAGGGCATTGAGTCGGGATATGTGCATTTCCTTGTTGATTAACACGATTATAAAATTCTCTGAGATAGGCAATGTCGCGGATAACAAGCCCTTCCAATAAATCCGGACTTACAGAATTTAGACTGCCTAAGCGAGCGATCGCTAGTGAAAGCATTACTAAAAAACCATAAGCCGGATTGTCCCGAACGCTGGGATGTTTTTGAACCAAAATTTCATCTTTTGCCGTAGCCAAACGCATGATTCCCTGACGATGCACGCGATTTTGGGCATCTACAAGACCAATCGGAAGGGTAAAGGCAAATTCAGTAGTCAGAGTATCTTTGCGGCGCATAGTTCAGAAGAATAACCTTCAAACGGTTCAGGAGAGTTGACAGTATTTTCTTGCACAGTCGTTTCGTTCCCCAATCCATTAATCCGACGGTAAAAGTCTTGAAGATAACTGACATCTTGAGCAAAAAAGTTTTCCACAATCATGGGACTCAGTTCAGACAAAGCACCAAGATGCGTAATGACGCGAGATAAGATAATAATTGTTGCATAAGCAGGATTAGACTTGACACGAGGATCGCGCATAGGTGCAATCTCATCTATAGCTGTTGATAGCCGCATTACACCCTTGCGATGAATGCTGCCATCAGGGTCAAGATACCCCTTTGGTAGTGTAAATTCAAACTCTGTCTGAAACATAATCTTATTATGCCTTTACGCGCTTAAATTCCTCGAAAGCGATTTCTAACTCTTCAATCGCAAAGTCAGTACTACTGGCATTGACATCAGCAACTTTGTAACTAGTGGGCCAAGCGCCGTCTAATTGATACTTAGCATTCACTTTTCTAGCATTATTGCAGATATTTAAGGAAATTGCCTGACGTTGCTCTTTCCATTTCCCCTGTTGAACCTTTTGGAACCAGTCCCAAAGTACCATCGAGGAAGTCATTCCTCTACGGAGAGTAATATTACCGCTTTGATCGTTTCCGGGAAGCTTGGTTCTCACCACACGACCTTTGTTTTGTTTACTGCCCCATATTTGAGGAGTAACTTCACAAATTTCAATCACAGGCTGAGTGCGTTGAAATCCCTGACACTCAAGAAAGATACCATCGATATTATTATTCGATCCGTCTAGCGTCAGTTCTATATAGAAACTATTAGCTGTAAGAAATTCAAAATCAGTTGCTACCACTATTTATCACTCTCTATTAGATTGGAAATTGGGAATTGCTAATTGCTAGAGCGCCATTAGCAATTCCCCCAGATCACGAAGGCTTCAATTTCATGCTGGTGCAGGTTAGTTTTATGACTTCAGTCAAATAGTCTTGTCCATCAGAACTCGCCGTTGCTAATGAATAACTTACAGGGTAAGCATCGGTGAGGTTTATTGCTAATGCCTGTGAATTCGACTCATCATAGTAGCGTATACTTACTTCTTTAATATTGCCTTTCCACTGACCTTGGTTGTTGGACTTGTCGTACCAGTCAAACATGTCTGTTTTTTTACTTTCGGCAATAACCGTAAGCGTCAATTCGGTAGCGCTTTGTTGAACAGTAGGCTTCTGAACAAAGGTTGGTGTACCAGGTTTACCTTGGCTACTCATACCTGCATTATAAGGAGTCGCAGGTGTTTCAATGGCAACAGTATCAACTTCCTTGATATATCTGTCTCCACCACCGATGTCAACCTTAAACCTACAATTACCTAAAACGTTTGGCGTTCCTGGCATATTTAGTCTCCTAAAAAATCAATGATTGTGAATAAGTTGGACTTTAAATTTAGTCAGCTATCGTGCCGTTAGCAAAAAGCTGATAGCTTTCCAGTCTTATGCAGCTGTTGCACCATCCTCTTCAGGACCATTCCATTGACCGATACGGAAAATGACAAATTCCGCTGGTCGGACTGGGCAAACACCCACTTCAATATACAAACGACCTAAAGTTCTAGTTTCAGGAGGGTTTAGCTCCTCATCACATTTGACATAGAAAGCTTGATCAGGTGTAGCTCCAAACAAACCACCCTCACGCCAAATGCGCTCTAAGAAGTTACCCACAGTACGCGTAACACGAGACCATGTCTCTTCATCATTAGGTTCAAAAACTACCCATTGCGTACCTAATTCTAGGGATTTTTCAATATAGCTAATTAGCCTGCGGACGCTAATATAACGCCACTCGGTTACGTCTGGCTCGACTAAAGTTCTTGCGCCCCAGATACGGATTCCACGATTGGGGAAGCTGCGAATACAGTTAATCCCAAGAGGGTTCAAAAGCTCTTGTTCGCGGAAATTAGTGTCATAAGCTAGACCAATGACACCTCTGGGAACTTCATTTGCAGGCGCTTTGTAAACTCCTCGCGTTTCGTCAGTACGACCCCAAACGCCCATCATATAACCGGAAGGAGGCACAAGCAGTGGTCTGCCACTGTTGCGAGGGTTGGGAACTTTGACCCAAGGATAGTACAGCGCGGCAAACATGGAACGACGGTTAAACTGACTCAGCCACTCCACGACCTCTTGGGGTTTGGTACGATCTGGTGGTGGGTCAAGTACGACCATGCGATTAGGTGGATTGGGAATATCTCCACTAGCGGAACCTTCACACATGCTGACCATCAGTTCCATAATCCCGTGGACTTGGTCCAAGTTCATCAGCCCTGCCTCATAAACCCGCATGAGATCGGGACAGGAAACCATGGTGATTTCATCAATTTCAAAAAGTCCACGCACCCCCGTGCGATCATCACGTACCCCCTCGACTTCCGAAGCAAAGCGATCAGGTGAGGATGGAGCAATTGGAGGAGCTAATTCATACCGACCATTAACTGGGCGACGAGCCAAGGGTTGTCCAGTTTGAACGACTTCACCTATAGTGACATACATAGAATTTCGTAATGCTGTCACTGCATAGGTTGCCACTTGACCATTCACCTCAGGGTTCATGGTTAGATTTTCATATTGCTCGAGAATTTCCTCATTCCGAAGAATCTGCAATGTGAAATACTCACCTGTATTTGGAGGGGGTTCTCCTTCAGTGCCTTCAGGTTGGGGACGAGGCGAACTGTCACTAATCAAGATATTGAGCGATCCACCAGCTGCCTGTTCGGGACGGAGGGCGAGGGTGAGGGATCTACGATTCCCACGACTGGTCAGTCGTACGGTGGCAGGTTCTGGTGTCGCAGGTTTAGCTGCTGCAGGTAATTGAGTGCCAATACTGACGATCCAGCAGCGACCACCACCATTCAGAAAGAAGCCATTAACAGTATGGGGTAAATAGGCGTTGAAGTCTGTGAAGCCATCGGATTGCGGACGGGCAAAGTATTTTAGATACTGCGTCCAATTGGTTACCAACATGGGCTTAAATGTTTCAGCCCCACCACGTACATCCTCTGTAAAACCAACAAACCCAGCAACCGCCGTGCTGATACCCTCAATCGGTCGGTTACCCCGGTTAATCTCTTCAACGTAGACTCCAGGAGCAAAGTAATCAAGTCTAGCCATGTAAGTTTCTCAGAATTAGGACAAGAATAGACTTCAAAAAAGCACTTTTGTTCAAGCTGTCATTAGTCCTCTGTCCACAGTCATTTTTAAATGGACAAGGAGAGAAAATAAATTATAATCCTTCGTCCAGACGCCACATGTCGCATCTCTACATAATTTTCACGCCAAAGTCTAATACAAATGACCAATGACAAATGATAAAAGACGACCTTGATTAGTAAATGTGCAATTTAAAAGCAATGCCAACTTAGTTCTCAGGCGAAAGTAATACTTCTTTAAAAGTGTAAGTGTTGCCATCCACCAAGACGTTGCAGTTCTGGGGTAAATAACCTAAACAGTTCAGTGTTAAAACATAGTTTCCCAAGCGAAGATTGTCAAAAAAGAACAGCCCCTCTTGGTTACTTATCGCTGACTTTTCAGTTCCCATTACGGCTACTTTTGTTTGCGCAAGCGGTTGGCTTGTCACTGCGCTTTTGACAATGCCTGCGACTGATACTCGCTGAGTCATCATCACCTCACCGTTGTTATTTTTTTGCCTTTGGTTGTAAAGACTCATAACTCGCTCCCAAACTAGAGGCAATGAGGTAATTTCAGATTCTAAGGGTGCCGTTACTGTTATGTATACGGCTGGACGCAAAGGGATACTAAGAGAACTCCATAGAGATCCCATCTCAACAGATGGGTTTACGGCAACCGTCATGGGCAAATTGCCATAATTGCGTAGTTCGGGAGCTAAAAACTCCTCCCGCAAGGAGCGATGGCGCAGTAGCAAGCTTAACGCTTCGTTCAAAAGGTGGTACTCTCCTAAAGCTGTGCGATCCCAAGCGGTTAACATTAGAGATACATCAAGCCAAGTGAGTGGCGAACTTACACGAGCAGTTTGCAACCCTCCTTCTGAAAAATTTCGCTCCCTCTGTCTACCAGCTTGTTGTAACTGCTTAGACTGACGAATGTCATACAGATACAAATTTAGAAGTGGACCGATATTTCCGTCCCTTCTACTGCCGGGAAGACTAAAGTCAATTTGCTCCATACTGGTGAGGGAGGTTCCCCCAGCCAGAATTTCTGCCAGGGTTTGAAGAAGGGAGATAAGCATGGAACAACTAGATTATCTATTTGCTTCTAGATTAAAGGCAAAAGGTGAGGAACGTTAATTAGACTTTTGTCGAAATTTACAGCAATCGGAGCTTTCCCTCATGAAGATCGCGTTATGACTATTGAGCGTTGAGTGTCAACTGTTAAAAATTATGCTACTTTTGACACACAAGACTCGCGTTAAAGAGGGTTTGTGTTATGAAACGGTTGTTTACTTTTACTGTAATCGTTTTTCTCTTGTTTAATTTTGCTACCCACATCAATGTTGGTCTGACTAGCTCTATCAATTCAGATAATTGTAATACAGCTTTGAAAAAGGGAGAGGGCTGTTTTGATTACAAGATTAAAGAGCTTAATTTCTCTATTCCGGTTTACTATTATTTACCTAATGAACCCAATCAATTAGATCCTAATACTAAAGTCGTATTCGCATTACATGGCGAACATCGAAATGCTCAAGATTATCGAAATGAATGGCAAAATATCTACGCTGACAACAAAAATTTTATTCTACTTGCACCAAAGTTTGATCAAAAGCGGTTTCCAAAAGCCGCAGGGTATAATCTAGGCAACATGTTTACAGAAGATCTAACTACAATAAATCCTCAAAATCAGTGGGCATTTACTCAAATTGAAAGTCTTTTTGACTTTGTAAAAGGAAGTACTAAAGTTAAAGCAGTTAATTACTATCTCTATGGACATTCTGCTGGTGCGCAGTTTGTACACAGAATGTTAATATTCATGCCCCATTCACGTATTAAAAAAGCTGTTGCCGCAGAAGCCGATTCATACACAGTACCTAGTTATCATACCGAGTATCCTTGTGGTCTTAAGAAAAAAACTGGTGATAAACTACCACCTTTAGATTTAAGAACAACATTTAGGATACCGATGACAATAGAGATAGGCACAGTGGACAACAAAGATTCTACAGATAGCTTTGGCTGCGGTAAGCAAGAAGAAGTTTCTAATAATTCGTCAAAACAAAGCTTTAATGAGCATTTTATTCATGGCGAATATTTCTTCTCTCATGCACAAAATATCGCTAAGAATATGAACGAAGATTTCCAATGGACTTTCAAAAAAGTCGTTACCCAATCTCATGAAGATCCAATGTTTGTGTCTTGTGCCGCCCTGGAGTTTTTTCCTGAATTAAAGGGGGTTACTTGTCAATCTGAACCTTAAGCGAGTCGTCTTACTAATAATCTCATGTCCGTTTAAATAGTCATAATTGCCGGAGATACTGAACCCAACCACGCTCCTTGCTACAACAACGGGAGGTATATTCGCATCCCTACTTAACTGACGTTGATTGTATCCAATTTGCCATGTCTGGGGTTGTTTTGTTGATGAGTTTGCCATTGAGTATAAGCAAATATCCCACCAATGATAGTAACACTAATGGCAATGACTATCCCAATCAGCAACCGATAGGGAGGAAGAGTTCGAGATACCTGCCGTGAGGGGGAACCCTGCATAATCGTCTCTTCCGGCACGACAGGTTGGGAGGAAGGGGAACCCTGCATAATTGTTGCCCCTGGTACGACAGGTTGGGAGGAGGGGGAACCCTGCATAATCGTTGCTTCTGGCACAGCAGGTTGGGAGGAGGGAGAACCCTGCATAATCGTTGCTTCTGGCACGGCAGGTTGGGAGGAGGGAGAACCCTGCATAATCGTTGCTTCTGGCACGGCAGGTTGGGAGGAGGGAGAACCCTGCATAATCGTTGCTTCTGGCATATCTGGTGGCAGGAATGGACTCTGTGCGATCGCCGTCGCCGCAGGAACAAGTGGTCGGTAAACTGTCTTGTCAAAAGAACCAGAACTATTTTGACTGAGTTCTAGAGGAGTCACAGCAGCTTGTAAAGCTTGCTTTAACTCGTCTACGGAGGCAAAGCGTTGTGAAGGTGCTTTTTGTAGACAACGCATCACAACCGCCTCAAGTTCGGGTGGCAGTTTGGATAAACCGGGTTGTGATCGCAGTGGTTGTGCTGGTTTAGAATTATGAGCTATTGCCCAGGATATTTCACTTATTTTGCGTGTATTTAGACCCAGTCCAAACGGGTCCGTACCTGAAAGCATTTCGTAAAGAATAATACCTAAGCTATAGATATCTGCGCGTCCATCTATGTTTGTTTCAACTTCTAACTGTTCAGGAGAAGCATAGTGACAGGTGCCCAGGAAGGTATTTGTCAATTTAGTCCGATCTATAGTATCTTCATGGATTTTAGCAATACCAAAGTCTAAAATTTTCACCAGTTCGCCCAAAGCAGTAGATACCAAAAAGATGTTGTCTGGCTTTAAGTTACGGTGGATGACTTTGATATGAACACTCTTCGTTGCACCTTCCTGCCACAAAGTCACGCCTTGATGAGCGTGATACAGTCCATCACACACTTGCGTGATAATACTGACAGAGCGATCCACGGACAACCGCCCCTCACTCTCTAGCAGTTGCCCGAGACTCTGCCCGCGCAGATACTCCATCACATAGAATGGGTACCCTTCGGCACTGATTCCATAGTCGCTGACTTGAACAATATGATCATTTTTCAGTGCTGCCGACACTGTCACCTCTGTTTCAAAACGCTTTTTGAGTTCTTCTGAAGTCACCAAAGTGTCCTTAAGCAACTTTAAAGCAACTTGCTG